>NZ_JBBNAH010000402.1:0-2373 GCF_037994325.1 Pseudomonas sp. | reverse complement strand
ACGCCCAACAGCAGGCAAAAACACAAAACCCCCAATTAAGGGGGTTTTATGGGCGACCGCTGCTTATGGGTGTAGCGGGTTACGGCTGACTTGCGCAGTGTTTACCGAGGCCAGCGCCAGGGCGCGTTTGGCTTCGATAAAGGTGCGGCTCCAGTATTTGTCGTCCAGGCTGTCTACCCGCACGCCGCCACTGCGGCTGCTGCTGGAGTGGATGAACTGGTCATCACCGAGGTAGATACCGGCGTGGCTGACGCGACCACGGCCGTGGGTGCTAAAGAACAACAGATCGCCCGGTTGCAGATCGTTACGCGACACCAGTGGGGCGTCGAGGTTGATCATTTCGCGGGTCGAACGCGGCAGGCTCATGCCCGCCTCTTCTTTGAACAAGTAACCGATAAAGCCGCTGCAGTCGAAACCGGTGTTAGCCGAGGTGCCGCCGAAGCGATAACGGGTGCCTACCAGCGACAGGCCGTGGGCCAGAATGCTGTCAGCAAAAGATGGGAGTTCATACGGTTGGTCTTGAGCAAAGTCTGGCAACGGGTCTAGGCCGTCATCATCGCCATCTTCCTCAGCCACTTGTTGGCTGATGCTTTGCTGAGGCTTTTCAGCGACTTGCGGGGCCGGCTGATAGCCAGCGCATGCCACAAGGAACACTGAGAGTGCGAGGGGCACGAGGGGTGCAGAGCGTTTGAGCATGGGCACGACCGTGGACGAAAAGTTTATGAAGGCGCGAATATGCCTTCCATAACGGTTATATGCAAATTTAATTGGCCAGTGTGTGACTCAGTAGTATTGGCAAAACATCTAACGCCCTATCGCGCAAATGGACGTCCACAAATGGGCTCAAAGCCCCGTCCTGCGGGTTGATCTCCACGGTAAAGCCCCCCGCCTGACGGGTGCGCAGCACGGGTTCAGCGATATACGGAAAGCTGGCCGTAGTACCCACAGCGATCACCAAGTCAAAACCCTTGGAGAGCTCGTGGTAGAGCGTTTCAATGGCTTTTTCCGGGAGCATTTCGTCGAACAAAACGACCGGCGGTCGGAGAATACCGGCACATTGTTCGCACCTCGGCGGCAACGGTTTGTCCAAGTGGCCCGCCAATTCCTCACTCACCGCCCCGCACGACTGGCAGTAAAGCGGCGCCAATTCTCCGTGAATTTCGATTAAACGCGCGGGATCAGAGCCGGCAAGGCGATGATAGCCATCAATATTCTGCGTCAGCACCCAGCACTCAGGTTTGCGCCGTTGCAGCTCGGCAATCGCGTAATGGCCAGCATTAGGTTTGGCCGCTAGGCAAGCCTTGCCCAGCTCGGCCAGATACTTCCAGCACAGCGACGGGTTATCTCGCAGCGTCGAGCCGGACAAGGCTTGTTCGATAGGGATGCCTTCAGCGGTAACGCCGTTGTACAGGCCGCCGAGGCCGCGATAGGTGGGCAAACCAGAGTCGGCAGACAAACCCGCACCGGTGATGACCAGCATGCGTTCGGCACGTTGCAGGGCATCTATCAAACGTTGGTCCATCTGCCCTGCCCTCGTCTTAATGGTTAACGGTGTGCGCCAACATCCACGACAACTGCGCCATGCTCCGCCCACTTTGTTCATGCCAGGCATTAAACGCCGCTTGCACGGCAGCCAGCTCTTTAAGGCTGGTGGGCTGCTTGTCGATGATTTCCTGGGCTTTAAGCGCGGCGACCACGTCTTCCGCCGGAATAAAGGTGTCTTTACCCGCCATGCGCAGAAAGCGCATCGCCGACAGCCCGCCTAATTGGCTGCCGTGCTTGGCCAGGTACTTCCACAGCCCGACGATATCGGTCACCGGCCAATCGGCGATCAACGCACCAAAGCTGCCCTTCTCTTTGGCGACATCCAGCACGAACTGGGCATTGCGCGGCACGCTTTTAAGCTTGCCCAGGTGACGGATGATGCGCGCGTCCTGCATCAGCCGTTCGAGGTGCTCGGCGCCCATCAACACGACCTTTTCCGGGTCAAAACCAAAGAACACCTGCTCAAACGCCGGCCATTTGGCGTCGACCAGGCTGTGCTTGAGACCCGCGCGAAAAACCCTTAAGGCAATCAAGGACAAATAGCGGTCGTCAGTGATTTTGCGCAATTGCGCTGGGGTTTTGACACTAGGCAGTAAGGCTTCGAGTTTGGCCTGAGAACCAAAGCGGTTCAGGCAGTATTCGTTGAGCCACTTGTAGTCACGCATAAGGCTTCCTTCGGGCCGTGTGAAAACTGCTGCGCTAGGCTACGCGGCGTTAAAAACAAGCTCGCAATGCTCATTGGCTGTAGCCAACTGCGCTTACTCGCCTGTTTTTGCCTTGCCTAGCCGTCGCTCGCCACGTTTTCACACGGCCCTCTATATATAGAGG
>NZ_JBBNAH010000401.1:0-7125 GCF_037994325.1 Pseudomonas sp. | reverse complement strand
TCCAGAGTGGTGCGGGTGTAGGTGTTCGCCGTGAAAATCTGGATCGCCGGCTGCGCGGGGATGACGAATGTTTTTAAGGCGGGAGACGTTACGGGGTAATCAGGTAGCCCTTGATCCCGGTGAAGATGATCTGCGCGGCCAGTGCACAGACAAACAAGCCCATTAGCCGCCCAATAATTTCCAGGCCCTGGTCGCCAAGTATCCGCTCGAATTTATCGCTAAGGTACAGCACGGCGCCCACCGTCAGGCTGGCGAGAAAGATGGCCAGCAGCGCCACCAGCTTGCTATCCCAATGCGGCTGCCCGGCGCCCATTACCAGCATCGCACCAATGGTGCCTGGCCCAACCGTCAGCGGAATGGTCAGCGGCACGATGGTCACATCTTGCTGCTGGTTGTCGCTTTGCACCACGGGCCGACCTTGGGCCATGCCCAGGGCGGAGATAAACAGCACGCTGCCAGCGCCGATGCGGAAGGCGTCGATGGTGATACCGAACACGGTAAAGATGCTCTGGCCAAACAGGTACAGCACGCTGCTGGCGATCACCACGCCGGTGGCGACTTTCCATGCCAGCTTTTTCCGCTCTTTCACGGTGTAGCCGCGGGTCATACCGATAAAGCACGACAGCACGAAGAACGGGCTATAGAGCACCAGCATCTTCAAATACAGGCTGAACAAGGTGGACAACATCGGCAGGCTCGCAGGCAAAAGGGCAGGGTAACGTTAGTGGGGCAATGCCGAGTTGGCAGCTTCCTGGCGGCGGGCGTCGCGTTCGGCTACCCAGTGTTCCACCAGTTCACGCAGGTTCGACAGCTCCACCGGTTTGGCCATATGGCCGTCCATGCCCACCAGCCGCGCGCGCTCTTTGTGTTCGGAGAGAATATGCGCGGTCAGCGCCACCACTGGCGTGCGCTGGCGCTGTTCCTGGGCTTCCCAGGCACGCAGTTGTTCGGTGGCGGAAAAGCCGTCCATCACGGGCATTTCGCAGTCCATCAGCACCAGGTCGTACTGCTGGGCTTTCATCGCGGTCAGGGCTTCTTCACCATTGCTGGCGGTGTCGGGCTGCAGGTTGAGCTTGCCGAGCATGCCGCGAATCACTTTGGTGGAAATGCTGTTGTCTTCGGCCACCAGAATGCGGAAGTCTTCAGGGAAATCCTGGGTGGCCACAATCGGTGCATAGGAGCGCGGTTCCAAGCCCGGTTTACGCTGCGCCAGTTCGTCGGCGAGGGTGGTTTTCAGGGTGTAGCCGGCCACCGGCTTGGCCAGGATGCGTTTGATCCCGGCGTTACGCGCGATGATTTTGCTCGGCGCATTGCTGATGCCGGTAAGCATGATCAGCAGCACGTCATGGTTGAGGCTGGGGTCTTCTTTGATCTTGGCGGCTAGCTGCATGCCGGTCATGCCGGGCATGTCCTGGTCAAGCAGCACCACGTCGAAGTATTCGCGGATATTGGCCTTGGTGCGCAGCAGGGCCAGGGCCTCTTTGCCCGATGGCACGGCGCTGACGGTCAGCCCCCAAGCGCTGCACTGTTGCAGCAGTACCTTGCGGCAGGTTTCGTTGTCGTCCACCACCAGCAAGCGTGCGCCTTGCAGTGGGCCGTCGAGGTCGGCGGTGGGGTTTTCCAGGCGTTCGGCATCCAACGGAAGCGTCAGCCAGAGGGTGTTGCCCTGGGTGCCTCCGCCTTGAATACCAAAGGTGCCGTTCATCAAACGCACCAGCTGGCGGGCAATGATCAGGCCCAGGCGCGCGCCGACGCCAGTGGCGGAGAGGAAGTCTTTGCTGTGCAGTTCGGCGTTGAGCAGGGCGTCGCGCTCATTACTGTCCAGCGAACGGCCGCTGTCCTGCACGGCAATGCGCAGGCGTGGGGCGTCGCCGCTGGTGTCGACGGCGACCACCAAGAGAATTTCGCCTTCGTCGGTTTGCTTAAAGGCGTTGTCCAGCAGGCTCAGCAGGGTCTGGCGCAGGCGCGTGGGGTCGCCGCTGACAACTCTTGGCACCTGCGGCTGCATAAAGCTGATCAGCTCAACTTTTTGCTGCTCGGCCTTGGCGCGAAAGATATCCAGGCAATCGTCGATTAGCGCGTTGAGGTCGAACTGCACATCGTCCAGCTCGATCTGCCCGGACTCCAGTTTGGAGATGTCGAGAATCTCGTTGATCAGGGTGAGCAGTTCGTTGCCTGAGCTGTGGATGGTTTGCACGTAGTCGCGCTGTTTGGTCGACAGCTGGGTGCCCAGCAATAGCTCGGTCATGCCCAACACGCCGTTCATGGGCGTGCGTATTTCATGGCTGATCTTGGCCAGAAATTCGGCCTTGGCGCGCAACTCGGCGGAGCTGGCGGCCTGTTCGCGGCTGATGGCGAAGTACTCCTGCTGCAAGCGCAACTGCCGCTCGGCCAGGGCCAGGCTTTGCAACACACCGCTGACGACGGCAAAGCACAACAGGTTGTAGGCCAGCCAGTCGGCGTCATAGGCCCAGTAGCCAAACATTGAGGGCAGGGCGCCGATAAAGGCCAGGTTGAAAATCAGTTGGGCCAGGGTGAACAGCCGGGCGGGTTTGTAGCCGTGCAGCCAGCGGTAGGCGGCGACCACCAAGATGCTGACACTGCTGATGGCGGCAAACAGATACACCACCCGGTTAAATTGCAGTTGGCTGGCCACCAGGATCACCACCACCAACAGCGCGATGGCCGCGCACTCGGCCAGCAGCACACGGCGCCAGATACCGTTGGGTTGTACGCGCTGGAAAAAACTCAGGGTAAAGGCGAGGCCGCAAAGCATGGCCAGCAGGATCGACAGATTGCCGGCCTGCACTTGCAAGCCTGGCCAGCCCACCAGCCAGGGAGAGGCAACTCCGAGCAAGACGCTGCTGGCGCCCAGCAGGCTCAGTTGCGCAAGGGCCAACCATAGGCTGCTGCGAATGCGCGTATAGGCAAAACGCACCAGGTTGTAGAGCGCCAGTAAGGCAAAGGCGGCGAGCAGCATGCCGTAGAGCAAGGGCCGGCTGTCGTCGGCGGCCATGGTTGCGGTGTCATCAATGCTGATGGAGGGGCGCAGGGTATGGCTGCTGGACAGGCGCAGGTACACGTCTAGGGTGTCGTTGCTGGCCGGCAGCGGCAGAAGAAAATCACGGCTGGGCAAGGGCCGCTCGGCCAGCGGTGTTTGGCTGCCGGTGCGGGTGCTGGTGAGCAAGTCGTCGCCGCGCAGTACGTAGAGATCAAGATGGCTCAGGTACGGGCCAAATACCCGCAGCAGGCGTTCATGGTTGTTGCCAGGCAAGCGAACGTGCAGCCATTGCGCGGCATTGCCGCCAGGGGTGACCAGTTGTTGGATATCGACCGGAGAGAAACGAGCGACGCTGCCACTGGCGCGTACTTCATTGAGCTGCAGGCTGGCATCGGCATCAAGCAAGGCCGACCATTGGCCCTGTTCCGCTGCCAGGGTTGGCATTGGCGACAGTGCGACCAGCAGCAAACTGGCAACAAGTCCTATGGCGATCCTGAGCCGGCGCACAATGAAATCCCTTCGGGTTTAAGAGCTCGGATTATAGCCAAGCAATCCCTTCGGGTAATACGCAAAAGGCAGCTCAAAGAGCTGCCTGTGGTGGGTTTTTGCTGAAGAAGGTACGTTATTTTTCGCCACGTTCCCGGGCAATGGCGCGATAGCCGATGTCGTGACGGTAGAAGCAGCCGTCCCAGTCGACTTTTTTCGCCAGTTCATAGGCATTGGTTTGTGCCGCCGAAACGCTTTCGCCCAGGGCTGTAGCGCACAGAACACGGCCGCCAGCGGTGACGACCTTGCCGTCCGCTAGGGTGGTGCCGGCGTGGAAGATTTTGCCTTGTTCCGATACCGCGCCATCCAGGCCTTTGATTTCCACACCTTTGGCGTAGTCACCTGGGTAACCGCCTGCGGCCAGCACCACGCCCAGGCTTGGCCGTGGATCCCACTGCGCTTCGATCTTGTCGAGGGCTTCGGCCAGCGCGCCTTCAATCAATAGCACCAGGCTCGATTGCAGACGCAGCATGATCGGTTGGGTTTCCGGGTCGCCAAAGCGGCAGTTGAATTCGATAACTTTCGGCTTGCCGGCCTTGTCGATCATCAAGCCGGCGTAGAGGAAGCCGGTATACACATTGCCTTCGGCCGCCATGCCGCGCACGGTCGGCCAGATCACTTCATCCATGGCGCGCTGGTGCACGTCTGGCGTGACCACTGGCGCCGGGGAGTAAGCGCCCATGCCGCCAGTGTTCGGGCCGGTGTCGGCATCGCCAACACGTTTGTGGTCCTGGCTGGTGGCCATGGGCAGTACGTTTTTGCCGTCGACCATCACGATAAAGCTGGCTTCTTCGCCGTCGAGGAACTCCTCGATTACCACGCGCGAACCGGCGTCACCAAAGGCATTGCCAGCGAGCATGTCGCGCACGGCGTCTTCGGCTTCTTCCAGGGTCATGGCGACGATTACGCCTTTACCGGCGGCCAGGCCATCGGCCTTGATCACAATCGGCGCACCTTTTTCCCGCAGGTAGGCCAGGGCTGGCTCCACTTCGGTGAAGTTCTGGTAATCGGCGGTCGGAATGTTGTGGCGGGCGAGGAAGTCCTTGGTAAAGGCTTTCGAACCTTCCAACTGTGCAGCGCCCGCGGTCGGGCCAAAGCAGCGCAGGTTGCGGCTGCGAAACAAGTCGACCACGCCTTTAACCAGCGGCGCTTCCGGGCCAACGATGGTCAGGCTGACGTTCTTCTCTGCGAAATCGGCCAGTTGCTCCAGGGCCAATACGTCGATGGCAACGTTTTCGCACTTGGCTTCGGTAGTGGTGCCGGCGTTGCCGGGGGCGACAAAGACTTTCTCAACGCGCGGGTCTTGCGCGACTTTCCACGCCAGGGCGTGTTCACGACCGCCACTGCCAATGATCAATACATTCATATTGCGAGCCTCTATGGGGCGCCACTCTGCGGCGCGGGCTAAAACAGGCGACATCTATCGAGGGTGCGATGGCGTAGGTAGATGCAAGGCGGATTGGGCTTTTGCGAGCGGAGTTGCCGCCTGGCAATGAGCATCGCAAAAGTCCAATCCAACGCCGCAGATGCCTGCGTCAGCGCAGCCGTCTTAGTGTCTAAAGTGACGCATGCCTGTGAATACCATGGCGATACCCGCTTCGTCGGCGGCGGCAATCACTTCGTTGTCACGCATCGAACCACCCGGCTGAATCACCGCGGTGATGCCGTTCTTGGCGGCGTTATCGATGCCGTCACGGAACGGGAAGAAGGCATCGGATGCCATCACCGCACCCTGCACTTGCAGGCCTGCGTGTTCGGCTTTGATCGCGGCAATACGCGCCGAGTTAACCCGGCTCATCTGGCCTGCGCCAACGCCGATGGTCTGGCGGTTTTTGGCGTAGATGATGGCGTTGGATTTAACGTACTTGGCCACTTTCCAGGCGAAGATCAGGTCGTGAATTTCCTGTTCGGTTGGCGCGCGCTTGGTCACCACTTTCAGGTCATCGGCGCTGATCATGCCGATGTCGCGGCTCTGTACCAGCAGACCGCCGTTAACCCGTTTGTAGTCCCAGGCCGCGGCGCGCTCGGCGTTCCACTGACCGCAGGCCAAGAGGCGCACGTTGGCTTTGGCAGCGACCACTTCGCGCGCTTCAGCGCTAACACTTGGGGCAATGATTACTTCGACGAATTGACGATCGACGATGGCCTTGGCCGTGGCCGCATCCAGCTCACGGTTAAAGGCGATGATGCCGCCAAAGGCTGATTCGGTGTCGGTGGCATAGGCCAGTTCGTAGGCCTGGCGAATGCCGCCTTCGCTGTCCAGGGCAACCGCTACGCCGCACGGGTTGGCGTGCTTGACGATCACGCAGGCTGGTTTAACAAAGCTTTTTACGCATTCCAGCGCGGCGTCGGTGTCGGCCACGTTGTTAAACGACAGCTCTTTGCCTTGCAGCTGAGTGGCGGTGGCTACGCTGACTTCGGCGGGTTTGGCTTCCACGTAGAACGCCGCGCTCTGGTGCGGGTTCTCGCCGTAGCGCATTTCCTGAGCCTTGATGAACTGGCTGTTGAAGGTCCGCGGGAATTCGCTGCGGCCTTCGGTGCTGAGGGTTTCAGCGGCTTGGTCGACGGTGCCCATGTAGTTGGCGATCATGCCGTCGTAGGCGGCGGTGTGTTCGAACGCCTTGAGCATCAGGTCGAAACGCTGAGCGTAGGTCAGGCCGCCGGCTTTCAGGTTTTCCAACACATTGGCGTAGTCGCTGGCATTCACCACGATGGCCACGTCTTTGTGATTTTTCGCTGCCGAGCGAACCATGGTCGGGCCGCCGATATCGATGTTTTCGATGGCGGTCGGCAGGTCACAGCCGGGCTTGGAAATGGTTGCTTCGAAGGGGTAGAGGTTGACCGCCACCAGGTCGATCGGCTTGATGCCGTGCTCGGCCATGATGGCGTCGTCGGTGCCGCGGCGACCGAGAATGCCACCGTGAATTTTCGGGTGCAGGGTTTTCACCCGGCCATCCATCATTTCCGCAAAGCCGGTGTAGTCGGCGACTTCGACGGCGGCTACGCCATTGTCCTTAAGCAGTTTGAAGGTGCCGCCGGTGGACAGAATTTCCACGCCAAGGGCGGACAGCTCACGGGCGAACTCAAGGATGCCGGTCTTGTCGGAAACGCTGATCAAGGCACGGCGAATGGGCAGGCGGGTGGTTTGGTCGGTCATCTCGGTTTCCATCTAAAGCAGAGAAATCAGCAAAAAAGGGCGGCTGTTTGATCAGTCCGCCCTTTTTCGTATGAATGCATGCTTACAGCAGGTCGTATTGCTTGAGCTTTTTGCGCAGTGTTCCGCGGTTCAAACCAAGCAATTCAGAAGCCTTGGTCTGGTTACCCTTGACGTAATTCATCACGGTTTCCAGCAACGGCGCTTCGACTTCGGAAAGCACCAGGTTGTAGACATCACAGACATCTTGCCCATCAAGGTGGGCGAAGTAGTTGTGCAGCGCCTTTTCCACATTGCCGCGTAAGGTCTGGCCTTCGTCGCTCGGCGTGTTGAGGTGCTGTTTCAAATTGACGTTATCGGTCACAGGTGCAATTCCACTCACTAAAGTCTCAGTCATCATCGTCATGCGGCCACCTCTTCTCCA
>NZ_JBBNAH010000400.1:0-10552 GCF_037994325.1 Pseudomonas sp. | reverse complement strand
AGGCCAATATTGTTCCCAGTTTTGACTGAGACGCGGATCCCGCGGATCCAATGGCTTGCGAAAGGCGAGGCGTACGATGAGCAAAGAAGTACTGCTGGTTGTTGAGTCGGTATCCAACGAAAAGGGCGTACCGGCCGGCGTTATTTTTGAGGCGTTGGAGTTGGCTCTGGCCACTGCAACGAAAAAGCGTTTTGACGTCGAAGTTGAGCTTCGCGTTGAGATCAACCGGGTAACGGGGAGCTATGAAACTTTCCGTTGCTGGACTGTGGTTGACGATCAGTCGCTGTTCAATCTGGCATCCGAGCTAACGCTCGACGAGGCTCGCGAGATCAAGCCTGATGCGCAGCTTGGCGATCTGATTGAAGAGAAGATCGAGTCGATCGAATTCGGTCGTATCGCGGCGCAAACCGCTAAACAAGTGATCGTGCAGAAAGTTCGCGAAGCTGAGCGTGCTCAAGTGGTCGAGGCTTATCGCGAGCGTCTGGGCGAGATCATCTCCGGCACCGTGAAGAAAGTGACCCGTGACAACGTTATCGTTGACCTGGGTAACAACGCTGAAGCGCTGCTGGCTCGCGAAGACATTATTTCCCGCGAGACCTTCCGCGTTGGCGCTCGCCTGCGTGCGCTGTTGAAAGAAATTCGCACCGAGAACCGTGGTCCGCAGCTGATCCTGTCGCGTACTGCGCCGGAAATGCTGATCGAACTGTTCCGCATCGAAGTGCCAGAAATTGCTGAAGAGCTAATCGAAGTGATGGCCGCCTCCCGTGACCCGGGTTCGCGTGCCAAAATTGCCGTGCGCTCCAAAGACAAACGCATTGACCCGCAAGGCGCCTGCATTGGTATGCGCGGCTCGCGTGTACAAGCGGTGTCAGGTGAGTTGGGCGGCGAGCGTGTCGATATCGTGCTGTGGGACGACAACCCTGCTCAGTTCGTGATCAACGCCATGTCACCGGCCGAAGTAGCCGCCATTATCGTTGACGAAGATGCCCATGCCATGGACATCGCCGTTGGTGAAGATAACCTGGCTCAAGCAATCGGCCGTGGCGGTCAGAACGTTCGTTTGGCCAGTCAGTTGACCGGCTGGACACTGAATGTAATGACCGAAGCGGATATTCAGGCCAAGCAGCAAGCTGAAACTGGCGACATCCTGCAAAGCTTCATCGACGAGCTGGAAGTCGACGAAGACATTGCCCAGGTGTTGGTAGAAGAAGGCTTCACCAGCCTGGAAGAAATCGCCTACGTCCCGATGGAAGAGATGCTTAGCATCGATGGCTTCGACGAGGAAATCGTCACCGAGCTCCGCGCTCGCGCCAAAGATCGCCTGCTGACCAAAGCCATCGCGACAGAAGAAAAGCTGGCAGACGCGCACCCCGCCGAAGACCTGCTCTCACTTGAGGGTATGGACAAGGCTCTGGCGCAAGAACTGGCAGTGCGCGGCGTGATTAACCGCGAAGACCTGGCCGAGCAGTCTATTGATGACCTGCTCGACATCGACGGTATCGACGCAGAGCGTGCCGGCAAGTTGATCATGGCCGCCCGAGCCCATTGGTTCGAGTAAGTAGGCGGCCTGAGGAGAGAAGTGCATGACGCAAGTCACGGTCAAAGAACTGGCCCAAGTGGTCGCCACCCCTGTAGAGCGTCTGTTGTTGCAGATGCGTGAGGCAGGTTTGCCGCACACGGGTGCCGATCAAGTTGTGACCGATAGCGAGAAGCAAGCCCTGTTGGCGCATCTCAAAGGTAGTCACGGCGAGAAAGTGGAAGAACCGCGCAAGATCACTTTGCAGCGTAAGACCACGAGTACCCTGCGTGTTGCAGGGAGCAAAACCATCAGCGTTGAAGTGCGCAAGAAGAAAACCTTCGTCAAGCGCAGCAACGAAGAAATCGAAGCCGAGCAAAAGCGCGAGCAAGAAGAGCGCGCGGCGGAAGCAGCACGCGTACAAGCGGCTGAAGATGCCAAGCGTCAGGCTGAAAACACGGCTCGCCGTGAGGCCAATTCCGCGCCGTCGGAAGCGGTTGCAGAAGCAGCCCCTGCTGCTCCTGAACCTGTAGTTGCCGATATCGAGTTGCCGCCTGTTGTTGCGCCTGTTGAAGAGCGCAAGAAAGACGAGCAGCGCCGTCCGGACAAGCCACGCAACGATGACGACCGTCGTGGTGGCGATCGCAAAGCTACCGCCCACCGTCCTTCGGTTAAAGAGAAGGAAAAGGTGCCGACTCCGCGCGTTGCCCCACGTACTACCGACGAGGAAAGCGACAGCTTCCGTCGTGGCGGTCGCGGCAAGGCCAAGCTGAAAAAACGCAACGCCCATGGTTTCCAGAGCCCGACCGGTCCGGTTGTGCGCGACGTATCCATCGGCGAGACCATCACTGTCGGCGAGTTGTCCGCACAGATGTCGGTCAAAGCGGCTGAAGTGATCAAGTTCATGTTCAAGATGGGCACCCCGGTGACCATCAACCAAGTGCTTGATCAGGAAACCGCACAGCTGATCGCTGAAGAGCTGGGCCATAACGTCAAGCTGGTGAGCGATAACGCCCTTGAAGAGCAGTTGGCTGAGTCTCTGAAATTTACCGGTGAGGCTGTTGCCCGTGCGCCGGTTGTGACCGTAATGGGCCACGTTGACCACGGTAAGACTTCGCTTCTGGACTACATTCGTCGCGCCAAAGTGGCCGCGGGCGAAGCCGGCGGTATCACCCAGCACATCGGCGCCTACCACGTAGAAACCGAGCGCGGCATGGTGACCTTCCTCGACACCCCTGGTCACGCCGCGTTTACCGCCATGCGTGCCCGTGGTGCCAAGGCCACCGACATCGTGATCCTGGTTGTAGCCGCAGACGACGGCGTGATGCCGCAAACCATCGAAGCCGTACAGCACGCGAAAGCCGCTGGCGTGCCGCTGGTGGTTGCTGTGAACAAAATCGACAAGCCTGGCGCTGACCTGGAACGCATCAAAAGCGAACTGGCAGCCCACGGCGTTTCCCCGGAAGAGTGGGGCGGCGACAACCCGTTTGTGTCGGTCTCGGCAAAAATGGGTACTGGCGTCGACGAGCTGCTTGAAGCGGTGTTGCTGCAAGCCGAAGTACTGGAACTCAAAGCCACCCCATCGGCTCCTGGCCGTGGCGTCGTAGTTGAGTCGCGCCTTGATAAAGGTCGCGGTCCGGTTGCTACCGTGCTGGTTCAAGACGGTACTTTGCGCCAAGGCGACATGGTGCTGGTTGGTTCGAACTTCGGCCGCATCCGCGCCATGCTCGACGAGAACGGTAAGCCGATCAAAGAAGCAGGTCCTTCGATCCCGGTCGAAATCCTCGGTCTTGACGGCACTCCAGATGCTGGCGACGAGATGAGCGTGCTGTCGGACGAGAAGAAGGCGCGCGAAGTTGCCCTGTTCCGTCAAGGCAAGTTCCGCGAAGTCAAACTGGCCCGTGCTCACGCTGGCAAGTTGGAAAACATCTTCGAGAACATGGGCCAGGAAGAGAAGAAGACGCTCAATATCGTCCTCAAATCTGACGTCCGTGGTTCGTTGGAAGCATTGCAGGGCGCTCTTAGCGGCCTGGGTAACGATGAAGTGCAAGTGCGCGTAGTCGGCGGCGGTGTCGGTGGTATCACCGAGAGCGATGCCAACTTGGCCCTGGCCTCCAGCGCTGTACTGTTCGGCTTCAACGTGCGTGCCGATGCCGGCGCGCGCAAGATCGTCGAGCAGGAAGGTCTGGATATGCGTTACTACAACGTGATCTACGACATCATCGAAGACGTCAAGAAAGCCCTTACCGGCATGCTCGGCAGTGATGTTCGAGAGAACATTCTGGGTATCGCCGAAGTGCGTGACGTGTTCCGTTCGCCGAAGTTTGGCGCGATTGCCGGTTGCATGGTGGTCGAAGGTACCGTTTACCGTAACCGTCCAATCCGGGTACTGCGTGAAGACATCGTTATCTTCGAAGGCGAGCTGGAATCCCTGCGCCGCTTTAAAGATGACGCTTCCGAAGTACGTGCCGGCATGGAATGCGGTATCGGCGTGAAGAGCTACAACGACGTCAAGGTCGGCGACAAAATCGAAGTGTTCGAGAAGATCCAAGTGGCTCGCAGCCTTTAAGCACGAGCTGTTTTACGCAACGCCCGGTCCGGCTCACGCTTGGCCGGGCGTTTGCCGCTTTCAGACCGTCAGGGTTTTGCGCCGTGGCGGGAGGTAACAGGTAGTTAGCATGGCCAAAGAATATAGCCGTACCCAACGTATCGGCGATCAGATGCAGCGCGAGCTGGCACAGCTGATCCGCCGCGAAGTGAAAGACCCGCGTGTCGGTCTGGTCACCGTAACTGCGGTGGACGTGAGCCGCGATGTCGGTCACGCGAAGATTTTTATCACCGTGATGGGCCAGGACACTCCTGAAGAAATTGCCCAGAACGTTAAAGCGCTGAATGACGCCGCCGGCTTTCTGCGTATGCAACTGGCTCGTGCCATGAAGCTGCGCAGCGTGCCGCAACTGCATTTCCATTACGACGAAAGCGTAATGCGTGGTGCGCACCTGTCGGCGTTGATCGAGCGTGCCGTGGCTGAAGATGGCGCACACGTCGACGACGATGCGAGTGCCGCCCCAGCGGGTGAGAAGGAGTAACGCGTGGCTCAGGTCAAGCGCATCCGCCGCAATGTCAGCGGCATCATCCTGCTCGACAAGCCCAAGGGCTTTAGCTCCAATGCTGCGCTGCAAAAGGTGCGTTGGTTACTAAATGCCGAGAAGGCTGGGCATACCGGTAGCCTTGATCCATTGGCTACCGGTGTGTTGCCGTTGTGCTTTGGTGAGGCGACCAAGTTTTCCCAGTACCTGCTTGATGCCGACAAAGGCTACGAGACGCTGATGCAGATGGGCGTCACCACCACCACGGCTGACGCCGAGGGTGAGGTGATCGAACGCCGCGAAGTGACCGTTGGTCGTGCTGATATCGAAGCTGTTTTGCCGCGTTTTCGCGGTGATATCAGCCAGATACCACCGATGTACTCCGCGCTTAAGCGTGATGGCCAGCCGCTGTACAAGCTGGCACGCCAAGGTGAAGTAGTGGAGCGCGAAGCGCGTTCTGTTACTATTGCGCGCCTGGAATTACTGGGCTGCGAGGGCGAGCAAGCGAGCCTGTCGGTGGCCTGCAGTAAAGGCACGTATATCCGGACCCTGGTTGAAGATATTGGTCAGGTGTTGGGGTGTGGTGCCCACGTCGCAGAACTGCGCCGTACCCAGGCCGGCCCGTTCAGTTTGGCGCAGTGCGTCACGCTGGAAGAGTTGGAGCAGGTTCACGCAGACGGTGGCAACGAAGCAGTCGACCGCTTCCTGATGCCTTCCGACAGCGGCCTGGAGCACTGGCCGATAGTGCAGTTTTCCGAGCACAGCGCGTTTTACTGGCTGCATGGGCAAGCGGTTCGTGCTCCGGACGCACCGAAGTTCGGCATGGTTCGCGTACAAGATCACAATGCTCGCTTCATCGGGATTGGCGAAGTGAGTGAAGACGGGCGCATCGCGCCGCGTCGTTTGATTCGGTCAGAATGACCGAACCACACCGGGTAACCGGGGTGGGCGAGGGTGGCTGTTAATAGGCACGGTCACATCTCATTTTTTAATACGAGGATTTGTCCTCGGCCTATTGGAACTGCCTTCACTGGAATGCAGCTCCTTACTGAGAGGAAGCCCACATGGCACTCAGCGTTGAAGAAAAAGCTCAAATCGTTACCGACTACCAACAAGCCGTTGGTGATACTGGTTCGCCAGAAGTGCAAGTTGCACTGCTGACCGCCAACATCAACAAGCTGCAAGGTCACTTCAAAGCCAACGGTAAAGATCACCACTCCCGTCGTGGTCTGATCCGCATGGTAAACCAGCGTCGTAAGCTGCTGGATTACCTCAAAGGCAAAGACGTTACCCGCTACAGCACCTTGATCGGTCGTCTGGGCCTGCGTCGCTAATAGCGAAGCTGCTAGAGGTTGGTTGTCTGTCGTTAGTCGTTGGGTCTGCTCTGCAGCTCGGTGGTTAACGGCAGGCTCCCAGCCTCAAGTTTTATCTGCGTCACACGTTTGTGCTACATGCGTTACCTGGACAGTGCGCGGGTCCGAATCCCGTTGGTGCCCAAGAACTCTGCAAGAACACGATTTCCCCAAGGCAAAAAGAAGGTAAATACACCGTGAACCCGGTAATCAAGAAATTTCAGTTCGGTCAATCGACCGTCACCCTCGAGACTGGCCGCATTGCCCGTCAGGCCTCCGGCGCAGTATTGGTCACCGTTGACGACGACGTCAGCGTATTGGTGACCGTAGTTGGCGCTAAGCAAGCCGACCCAAGCAAAGGCTTCTTCCCGCTCTCCGTGCACTACCAAGAAAAAACCTACGCCGCCGGCAAAATCCCAGGTGGCTTCTTCAAGCGTGAAGCGCGTCCTTCCGAGAAAGAGACCCTCACTTCCCGCCTGATCGACCGTCCGATCCGTCCTCTGTTTCCTGAAGGTTTCCTGAACGAAGTTCAGGTGATCTGCACCGTGGTTTCCACCAGCAAGAAAATCGATCCGGACATCGCTGCGATGATCGGTACTTCGGCTGCGCTGGCAATCTCCGGCATTCCGTTCGAAGGCCCAATCGGTGCCGCGCGCGTTGCTTTCCACGAAAGCACCGGCTACCTGCTGAACCCGACTTACGAGCAACTCAAGGCGTCGAGCCTGGACATGGTTGTAGCCGGTACCAAAGACGCCGTACTGATGGTTGAATCCGAAGCCAAAGAGCTGACCGAAGACCAGATGTTGGGCGCTGTACTGTTCGCCCACGACGAATTCCAATCGGTGATCAAGGCGATTTCCGAACTGGCTGCCGAAGTTGGCAAGCCGACCTGGGCGTGGGCACCTGCCGCCAAGAACACCGCTCTGCTCGACGCCATCCGCGCTGAGTTCGGCGAAGCCATCTCCCAGGCTTACACCATCACCATCAAGCACGAACGTTATGGCCGTCTGGGCGAGCTGAAAGATCAGATCGTCGCCAAGTTCGCCACCGAAGGCGGCCCGTCCGCTGGTGAAGTGAAAGAAGCCTTCGGCGAAATCGAATACCGCACCGTTCGCGAAAACATCGTTAACGGCAAGCCACGTATCGACGGCCGCGACACCCGCACCGTGCGCCCGCTGGCAATCGAAGTGGGCGTGCTGGGCAAAACCCACGGTTCGGCCCTGTTCACCCGTGGCGAAACCCAGGCTCTGGTTGTGGCTACCCTCGGTACTGCGCGTGACGCACAGCTGCTCGACACCCTCGAAGGCGAGCGCAAAGACCCCTTTATGCTGCACTACAACTTCCCGCCGTACTCGGTGGGCGAGTGTGGTCGTATGGGCGCCACTGGCCGTCGCGAAATCGGTCACGGCCGTTTGGCCCGTCGTTCGGTACAGGCCATGCTGCCTGCTGCTGACGTGTTCCCGTACACCATCCGTGTTGTGTCGGAAATCACCGAGTCCAACGGTTCCAGCTCCATGGCTTCCGTGTGCGGTGCTTCCCTGGCGCTGATGGACGCTGGCGTGCCGATGAAGGCGCCGGTTGCTGGTATCGCCATGGGTCTGGTTAAAGAAGGCGAGAAATTCGCCATCCTTACCGACATCCTCGGTGACGAAGACCACCTCGGCGACATGGACTTCAAAGTAGCGGGTACCGCCAAAGGTGTTACCGCGCTGCAGATGGACATCAAGATCAACGGCATCACCGAAGAAATCATGGAAATCGCCCTGGGCCAAGCCCTGGAAGCGCGCCTGAACATCCTCGGTCAGATGAACCAAGTGATCTCGTCGTCGCGTACCGAGCTGTCGGCCAATGCTCCGACCATGATCGCCATGAAGATCGACCAAGACAAAATTCGCGACGTTATCGGCAAAGGTGGTGCAACCATCCGCGCTATCTGCGAAGAGACCAAGGCTTCGATCGATATCGAAGACGACGGCTCGATCAAAATCTTCGGCGAGACCAAAGAAGCTGCAGAAGCGGCGCGTCAGCGCGTTCTGGGCATCACCGCAGAAGCTGAAATCGGCAAGATCTACGTCGGTAAGGTTGAGCGCATCGTCGACTTCGGCGCATTCGTCAACATCCTGCCGGGCAAAGACGGTCTGGTGCACATCTCGATGCTGAGCGATGCCCGCGTTGAGAAGGTCACTGACATCTTGAAAGAAGGTCAGGAAGTCGAAGTACTGGTACTGGACGTGGACAACCGCGGCCGTATCAAACTGTCGATCAAAGATGTAGCGGCGGCTAAAGCTCAGGGTTAATCCGAGCTGTACCGCAGTTTGATGAGAGGGCCCTTGCGGGCCCTCTTTTTTTGCCTGGAAAATAGCCCTCCGTTTGGCCAAGACGCTAACGCACAAGGAACGCCGCAGTCATGGAAAAGAGTCTTTGCCATTACCATCCCGCGCAGCCCGCGACCTGGCTGTGCCGCTCCTGCCCTCGGCACTACGGCGATTGCTGTACGCCGCTCAATGAAGATGCCCCGGAAGAAACGCCAACTTGCCCGCTCTGCGCCAGCCGCCTGGAGTTTCTCGGTGCGGCCAATTCCGCGCAGCCGTTCTGGGAGCGAATTCCTAAGTTTTTTGCCTATGGGTTGCAGGCTGGTCCTCTGGCCTTTAGCGCGTTGCTCGCCCTGGCCAGCCTGTTTATGCCGCCTTACCTGGTGTTGTGGCTGCTGTTGTTTAGCATCGCCACCAAATACTTCTACAGCGTGATCGAAGCCAGCAGCGAGGCGCAGCGCGTTGCGCCATCGCTGGCCAGTGCGTTTACCGGCCCAGGCTTCAGTTTGTTTTTTAAACAGCTGGTGGTGTTTGTGCTGTGTTTTGCCGCGCTGTGGCTGGCCCATGATTTCGACAGCGAGGCGATTTACTGGCTGGTGAATATCGGCCTGATGTTGGCCATGCCGGCGAGCATTATCCGTTTGGCGCTGGACAAGACCCTAGGCGCTGCGCTGAGTCCGGAAGAAGTGGGGCAAGTGATCAAGGCCATGGGCTGGCGTTACCTGATCCTCTGTGCCTTTCTGTTTATTCTCTGGCAGTCGCCCAGTTGGGTGACCTTGATGCTGTCGCACGGTCTGCCCAAGGTAGTGCTGCTGCCGATTGCCAGCTTTCTGTTCAGTTATTTCACCGTGGTGATGTGCGCCATGATGGGCTACGCGGTGTTTCAGTATCAGGGCGCCCTGGGCTACGCCATCGCAGAGGACGACAGCCACAACGGTTACCCTGCTGCCGAATACCAACGCCGCCGAGCCATAGCCGAAGCAGAAATACGCATTAAAGAGGGCCAGAGCCAGCAGGCCCTGGAAACCCTGACCGTAGCGTTGGAACGTGCGCCAGAAGACCTCAAGTTAAACGAGCGCTTCCACCAGTTGCTATTCAACCTCAACGCCCGTGATCGTTGCCTGCGCCATCTGGCTCACTATCTGCCGCTGGCCGCGCGCAGCAACCCGGCGCTGGCCGCTACCGCCTTGCTTAACGCGCGCAAAATCCAGCCGGACTACCTGCCTGATGATGCCTTGGTCTGCGAACGCACGGCGGGCGCCTTGCTCGACCGCCACCGGATAAAAGAAGGCCTGAGCCTGCTGCGCAATCTGCACCAGCGCTTTCCCGACTACCCGCATATTCCCCGCGCCTACCTGCGCGCCGCGCGGGGGTTTGCTGAAGGTCTGGGGCAGATTGAGCCTGCACAAAAGCTGCTGGCATTTATCCGCAGCCGTTATCCGCAGTCGCCCTTGCTCTCGGAAGTGGACACCTTGGCGGCGATTCTCGAACGCATGGCCAGCAAAGGCTGACGGTTCATGCAGATTGCAAGTAAGCGAAGCGGTGAACTTGCAATCTGCACGATAAGTTGATTTTTTGAAACTTGCTAAGCTATTGATAAGTAAGGAATAAAAAATTTTACGCAAGTTGGCACACGCCTTGCGATATCTCCTATGAAACCGCAGCCAGGACAGGTGGCGGAATTTTCAAATGAACTAGGAGTGAGACGTTATGAACAAGCCTTTCAATAAATTCGTAATTGCAGCTGCCACTGCCGGCGCCCTGTTGTCCCCTCTGGCGTTCGCTGACGTAGCTAACACCCACAGCGCCCCGCTGATGATGGCTGCTACTACTGACACCGCAGAAGAAGCTGTGACCGATACCTGGATCACCAGCAAAGTTAAATCGACTTTTGTTGCAGACAGCGCACTCAGCGCCCTGGACATCAAAGTTGAAACCAACAAAGGCGTGGTTTCCTTGTCCGGCGTAGTTAAAAGCGATGCCGAACGCGACCTGGCTGTAGCCAAAACAAAAGGCATCAAAGGCGTGAAGGCAGTTTCTGCCGACGGCCTGAAGTCGGCTGAGTAATCTCACCGACCGCCTGAAAGCATTCCCTCAGGCGTCCCGGACTACCGGCGACGCCTGACCCGCCCAGACAAAGGAGGATTTCCCATGAATTCCGACGTAATCAAAGGCAAGTGGAAACAGCTCAACGGCCGAATTAAGGAACGTTGGGGCAACCTGACGGATGACGACGTGGATGTCGTTGAAGGGCATAGCGAATACCTGGCAGGGAAACTTCAG
>NZ_JBBNAH010000399.1:0-1930 GCF_037994325.1 Pseudomonas sp. | reverse complement strand
GTACAGGCATGGTCAGGTGCTGGGTGTTGCCCGGTTTATTGTCGATTTCATCTTGGCGGATGGCGTGAAATTGGGCGAAGGCGGCGTGCATAGCGCTTGGGCGCGCGTACAGCTTGGCATAGTGCTGGCGCGTGGCTTCGTCGATCTTTTTCGGGTCGCCGGCAAATTCGTTCCAGAAGCGGTCGAGGTAGATGCGCTCACGGCCGGCTACCAGACGCTCGGCGTCAGGGCCGCCGAAGTCGAAGTGCCAGAGCATGGGCGAACGGACAATCTGCTCCCACGGGGCGATGCCGGGTACCGGCGCGTCCATCACCACCAGGCGCTCGGTTTGTTGCGGATAACGGGCGGCATAGGCGTAGGCGACCATGGTGCCGATGTCGTGGCCGACTACTACGGCATGGTCGAGGCCAAGCTTGCTAAGCACGCCGCGAATGTCGCCGGCTTGGGTCTTTTTGTCATAGCCGGTGGCGGGGATGGAGGACAGGCCCATGCCGCGCAAGTCGGGCACCACCACGGTGTGGTCGCGGGCCAGGTCGGCGGCCAGTGGCGCCCACATATCGCCGGTGTCGCCGAAGCCGTGAATCAACACCACGGCAGGGCCTTTGCCACCGACGCGCACGTGCAGGGTAACGCCGTCGACGGCGATTTCTTGGGTTTTAAAGCTGGCGGGAAAGGCGGTTACACCAGCCTGAGCGGGAAGGCTCAAGGCGAGCAATGCAACGACGGTAAAGAACACACGGATCATGGTGGCGTTCCCCAATGGCGCGGCGCCCAGGACGGGCACCGCAACGGTAATCGCAGGTGAGCGTAGACACTTTGCGGTAAAACGCGCGTGGCGCGGGGGACTGCGTTTGCCGGTTGATTCTGGATCCCCGCCTGCGCGGGGAAGACGGAGGTTTGCACCACCATCACCTCGTCCTCGCACAGGCAGCGGCCCCAAGATCCGGGTTCAAGAATCGTGCAGGCAACGATACGGCGCTAGTACGCGCTCTCGCCCCTACTGTTGGCAAAAGCGAATGCGGTTACCGAACGGGTCATGCACTTCCATCAGCAAGCCCCACGGCTGTTCGACGATGCCGGGGCGGCCGTAGCCGTAGTGTTTGCTGAGCAGTTCGGCGTTGTAGGCGCGAATGTTGTGCATGGGCACAAATACGGTGGCGCCGGGGCTGGCGTCGCCGTGGTGTTCGGAGAGGTGCAGTTTCAGGCCGGCACGTTCGATGCCCAGGTACAGCGGCAGGGTGGCTTCGAAGCGGTGTTCGAATTCCACGCTAAAGCCTAAGAAGTCGAGGTAAAACTCGCGGGCTTTGGCTTCGTCGAAACTACGCAGAATGGGGATGGCTCTGTCGAAGGCGATGCCGCTCGCTGGGCTGTCTTCGGGCAGTACGGCGCTGGCGGTGTTCCAGTCGTTGTAGCCGAGTTGCTGGGCGATCAGTTCCAGTGCCGCGCTGTGGGTAACGTCGTGGTGGCTGGCGGCCAATAACGCACGCAGCCGCTTGGCCATGGTTTTCGCTTGGGATTGGGTAACGGTGGGCATAGTTCGTCCTCTGTCGAAGCCTGTCAGTGCTCGCGTTGCCAACCTTCGACGGTCTGGAAGAACCAAGGAATGAGGGTTTACCGCAATGCTTTCACCGTACCCAGTGGGTGCGAGCGGCAGGCAGCATCGGCCTGCCGCGATGATAGGCAAAGGCCGCGGTGTTGGAAACCCTGCGCGGCTATTTGCTCATGGCGCTTTGCAAGGCGCCGGAGCAGACCAATACGCCGGCGCCGCCGGACAAGCATTCGTATTGCTCGCGCTCTTTGCCTTTGCTGGCCAGGCAGTCACGCAGGGTGATTTCGCTTTTGGCCTGGTCGAGGGCCTTCACCACTTGGTTGTATTGGTCGCCGGTGAGCTTGCCTTGCTGTTTGCGCTCGCGGGCGATGTCTTTGAGGT
>NZ_JBBNAH010000398.1:0-15630 GCF_037994325.1 Pseudomonas sp. | reverse complement strand
CCCCTATATGGGGGTGGCTCAAACGGTCTACAAGGGGTGACAAAGGAAACTGGCGTGGTCGCCTTGTTTTACTGATGAGCAACAGATTACCTGCAGCGCAAGCGGAACTCACGCTACAGATATCAGGCTTTATAGGGTGGGACGGTTACAGGCAGGCGAAGGTCGCCTGCGCCTTGGCCACCAGTTTGTCGTCCTGGTGCACTTCGGCTTCGATCACCTGGGTGCGCCGACCGGCATGCACTACCCAGGCGCGGCACAGAATATCGCCGTCATCCACGGGGCGGATGTAGTTGATTTTGCTCTCCAGGGTCACCGTGCCCGGGCCGCCTACCACGCTGTGGCTGGCTTGGCCCATGGCCGTGTCAATCAGGGAAAACAACGCGCCGCCATGCAGCTTGCCGTGCAGGTTGCGCAGGCCGTCGTGCATGCTCAGGCGAATAACTGCCTCGCCGCCGTCGGCCTTGAGAATATGCAGGCCCAGCAGGTTGGCGAAGGCGCTTTTGCTACCGATTTCTGGCTCGTCTGCTGGGCGGGTCATGGCTTATTTCCGTAAGGTTTTGGCGTTGGCGAACAGCGCCGCCATGGCGTTATTGCTTGGCGCTTTCTCTTGCACCGGCTGCGCTTGCGGCCGTGGCTTGCCGCCGCCTTTGTTGCCGCCACCGCGCGGGCCGTCGATTTTCTCGCCCGGGGTATCGCCCATGCGCATCGACAGGGCGATACGGTTACGCGGAATGTCGACTTCCATGACCTTAACCTTCACCACATCGCCGGCCTTCACCGCTTCACGCGGGTCTTTGACGAATTTCTCCGACAGCGCCGAGATATGCACCAAGCCGTCCTGGTGCACGCCGATATCGACGAAGGCGCCGAAGTTGGTGACGTTGGTCACCACGCCTTCGAGCACCATGCCCAGTTGCAGGTCTTGCAGGGTTTCCACACCGTCCTGGAATTCAGCGGTCTTGAACTCCGGCCGCGGGTCGCGGCCCGGTTTTTCCAGCTCGGCGAGAATGTCGCTGACGGTGACCAGGCCGAAGGTTTCATCGGTAAATTTCTTCGGGTCCAGGCGCTTGAGGAAACCGGCATCGCCGATCAGCGAGCGCAAGTCGCGGCCGGTGTCAGCGGCAATGCGCTCCACCAGCGGGTAGGTTTCCGGGTGCACGGCAGAGGCGTCCAGCGGGTTGTCGCCATTCATAACGCGCAAGAAACCGGCGGCCTGTTCAAAGGTTTTCTCGCCCAAACGCGGCACTTTTTTCAGCGCATCGCGGGTTTTAAATGCGCCATGGGCATCGCGGTGGTTAACGATATTTTGCGCCAGCGTAGTGTTCAGGCCGGAAATGCGCGCCAGCAACGGCACCGAAGCCGTGTTCACGTCCACGCCCACGGCGTTTACGCAGTCTTCCACCACCGCATCCAGGCTGCGCGCCAGTTTCAGCTGCGACACGTCGTGCTGGTACTGGCCCACACCGATGGATTTCGGGTCGATTTTCACCAGCTCGGCCAGCGGGTCTTGCAGGCGACGGGCAATCGACACCGCGCCTCGAATCGACACGTCCAGATCGGGAAATTCTTTCGCCGCCAGTTCCGATGCGGAATACACCGAGGCACCGGCTTCGCTGACCATGATTTTGGTCATCTTCAATTCCGGCAGCTTTTTGATCAGCTCGGCGGCCAACTTGTCGCTTTCGCGGCTGGCGGTGCCGTTGCCGATGGAGATCAGGTCGACGCGGTGTTTGATGCACAACGCGCCAAGAATCGCCAAGGTCTGGTCCCACTGCTTTTGCGGCACGTGCGGGTACACGGTGGCGTATTCCAAGAGCTTGCCGGTGGCATCGACCACAGCAATTTTGCAACCGGTGCGCAGGCCCGGGTCGAGGCCCAGGGTGGCGCGCGGGCCGGCCGGTGCGGCCAGCAAGAGGTCGTGCAGGTTATGGGCGAAAACGTTGATCGCCTCGGTTTCGGCGCCGTCGCGCAGCTCGCCAAGCAGGTCGGTTTCCAAGTGGGTGTAGAGCTTGACCTTCCAGGTCCAGCGCACCACTTCGCCGAGCCATTTATCGGCCGGGCGGTTTTCGTTTTTCACCCCGAAGTGCTCGCCGATCATGCCTTCGCACGGGTGCAGGCTACCGGGGGTTTCGTCACCCACCTTCAGTGACGAGCTGAGAATGCCTTCGTTGCGGCCACGGAAAATCGCCAGGGCACGGTGCGACGGCATGCTTTTCAGCGGCTCGTCGTGTTCGAAGTAGTCGCGGAATTTCGCGCCTTCTTCTTCCTTGCCGGCGATCACACGAGCGCTAAGAATGGCTTCGTGCTTAAGGAAACTGCGCAGTTTATCCAGCAGCTTGGCGTCTTCGGCGAAGCGTTCCATAAGGATGTACTTGGCGCCTTCGAGCACGGCCTTGACGTCGGCAAAGCCTTTTTCCGCGTCGATAAAACGCGCGGCTTCGGTTTCCGGGGTC
This sequence comes from Pseudomonas sp., assembly GCF_037994325.1. Lineage (GTDB taxonomy): Bacteria > Pseudomonadota > Gammaproteobacteria > Pseudomonadales > Pseudomonadaceae > Aquipseudomonas. Next base: position 13,177 of record NZ_JBBNAH010000398.1, on the reverse strand, counting down.
AGGGTTGGGTCGTTAAACAGGCCGTCGGCCAATTCGCCAATACCGGCTTCCAGGGCGATCTGGCCCTTGGTGCGGCGTTTCTGCTTATAGGGCAGATAAAGGTCTTCAAGACGGGTTTTGGTGTCGGCGAGGTTGATTTCGCGGGTCAGCTCAGGGGTGAGCTTGCCTTGTTCTTCAATGCTGGCGAGGATGCTGGCACGGCGCTCGTCCAGCTCGCGCAGGTAGCGCAGGCGCTCTTCGAGGTTGCGCAGTTGGGTGTCATCCAGGCTGCCGGTGACTTCTTTACGGTAGCGCGCGATGAAGGGCACGGTGGAGCCTTCATCCAGCAGGGCGACGGCAGCGGCGACTTGCTGCGGGCGCACACCCAGTTCTTCGGCAATACGGTTGTTGATGCTGGCGACGTTGCTACTCATAAATAAAGATCCACTTAACTAAGACGTGCTGACACAAAAACTTGAAGGCCGGCATTATACGCAGGGTGGTTTCTGAGGGGCCGGGAAAAATCTGCTAACGAATGCTGCGCACGCCCGACACAAGGCCTGCGCCATAATGCGCGACGATTTAAAGGAGCATCTATGAGCACCACGGCACCGCTTGAAGGCGAAAAAATTCTTATCGTCGATGACGATCCCGGTCTACGACGCCTGCTGGAACGTTTTCTTGAAGAGCAAGGCTACCGCGTTCGGGCGGTGGAAAACGTTGAGCAGATGGACCGTCTGCTGTCGCGTGAACTCTTCCAACTGTTGGTACTGGACTTGATGCTGCCGGGCGAAGACGGCCTGTCGGCGTGCAAACGTCTGCGCGAAGCCAACAACCAGATGCCGATCATTATGCTCACCGCCAAAGGCGACGAAAGCAGCCGCATTCAGGGCCTCGAGCAGGGCGCTGATGACTATCTGGCCAAACCGTTTAACCCACGTGAACTGCTGGCGCGGATCAAAGCTGTGCTGCGTCGCCAGGTGGTTGCTGTTCCCGGCGCACCGGGCAGCGAAGACGAAACCGTGACCTTTGGCGATTACGAGCTGTTCTTAGCCACCCGCGAACTCAAGCGCGGCGAAGAAGTGCATATGCTCACCACCGGCGAGTTCGCCGTGCTCAAGGCGTTGGTGCAACACGCCCGCGAGCCGCTGACCCGCGACAAGCTGATGAACCTGGCCCGTGGCCGTGAGTGGGATGCGCTGGAGCGTTCCATCGACGTGCAGATTTCTCGCCTGCGCCGCTTGATCGAACCGGACCCGTCCAAGCCGCGTTATATCCAGACCGTATGGGGCGTGGGCTACGTGTTTGTGCCGGACGGCAATAAGTAGCCCGTCCGTTTCGAGGTGACGACGATTTAACCAGCCACTCCGTCATCCCCGCGCAGGCGGGGATCCAGAATCGCGCAGGTGACATCGTTTACTCGGCTATCACCACACCGTCATTCCTGCCTTCGCGGGAATGACGGTGTAAGACCTTCAGTCTCCGTCCCATCCGGAACCCGCAGTCCCCCATGAAAACCCCCGTCTGGTTCCCACAAAGTTTCTTCGCTCGCACGCTCTGGCTGGTGCTGGTGGTGGTGTTGTTTTCCAAAGCCCTGACCCTGGTTTATCTGATGATGAACGAGGACGTTTTGGTCGACCGCCAGTACAGCCACGGTGCGGCGTTGACCCTGCGCGCCTATTGGGCAACGGATGAAGACAAGCGCGCGGTGATCGAAAAGGCCGCCGGCCTGCGCTGGACCTCCGATGCTGAAGAGCCGCCAGGCGAACAGCATTGGCCGTACACCGGCATCTTCCAGCGGCAAATGCGTATGGAGCTGGGGCCGGATACCGAAGTGCGTTTACGCATTCACCAACCGTCAGCGTTATGGGTGCGTGCGCCGGCGTTGGGTGATGGCTGGGTTGAGGTGCCGCTGTACCCGCACCCGTTGCGCGGGCAGAAAATCTGGGGCGTGCTGGGGTGGTTTCTGGCCATTGGCGTGCTGTCCACGGCCGCCGCGTGGATCTTTGTGCGTCAGCTTAATCAGCCGTTGAAGCGCTTGGTTTCGGCGACCCGGCAGTTGGGCCAGGGCCGCAGCGTGCGGCTGCCAATCAGCGACACACCGAGCGAAATGACCGAGGTGTACAGCGCCTTCAACCAGATGGCTGACGGTTTGGAGCAGGCCGCTCGCGAGCGTGAATTAATGCTCGCGGGCGTTTCTCACGACCTGCGCACACCGCTGACCCGTTTGCGTTTGGGGCTTGAGCTGCTTAATAGCGACACCGAGCTGGTCGACGATATGGTCCGTGATATCGAAGACATGGACGCCATTCTTGACCAGTTCCTCGCCTTTATCCGCGATGGTCGTGATGAGCGTTTGGAAGAAGTCGACCTGGCCGATCTGGTGGCCGACGCCGTGGCACCGTTTAACCACGACCGGGAAAACGTGCGCATGTGCCTGGAGCCGGTGCCGCCGTTTCCGCTGCGCCGGGTGTCGATGAAACGCCTGCTCAACAACCTGATCGAAAACGCCCTGCACCATGGCGGCGATGCCGTGGAAGTGGCGGCGTATGTATCCGGCGACAGCAATGCGCCGTATGTGGTGCTCAGCGTGCTCGACCGTGGCCACGGCATTAACCCGGCCGAGTTGGACGATATCTTCAACCCCTTTATCCGCGGTGATCGTGCCCGTGGCGGCAAAGGCACGGGGCTGGGCTTGGCCATCGTCAAACGTATCGCGGCCCAACATGGCGGCAGCGTAGAACTGCGCAACCGCTCCGGCGGCGGGCTGGAAGCACGGGTGTGTTTGCCGTTGGGGCTGTTGCTGCCGAGGGATGCGGTGTAGGTCAGATAGGTGGCTGCGGCGATAAGCTGGATGCCCGCCTACGCGGGGAAGACGGTGTAATCAAAGACACCTACGTCATCCCCGCGACGGCGGGGATCCAGGGATTTCGAATACTGGCAAAACACCGGCACAGAAGACGCAACGCTGTTCTATGCTAAGCCGGCGTCTTGTCCCGAGGTCCGCATGCCCGCTGTCTTCCAACATCCCCCGAAGTGGACGTGGTGGCTGCCGCTACCGTTGTTGCATTTAGCGACCTGGTGTTCGCTGTCCACGCAATTCACCGTGGGCATGGCGCTCTGGTATCTGCCGTTTGCCTTAGGCCTGGTGTTTACCTATTGGTGGGGGCCACGGGTGCTGCTGGCCATCTATATCAACGCCGCCGTCAGCGCGCCGTTGTGGGGGCTGGATTGGCAGTGGGGGCCATTGTTCGGCCTTCCAGAAACCTTGGGCACTGCTGCCGGTTGGTGGTTACTGCGGTGCCGCCAGTTCGATATCGCGCTACCTGACCTCAGCCATCTGATTCGCTACCTGCTCCTCGGCTTGCTGGTGCCCGTCTCGGTGCTGGCGCTGTTGGTGCAGAGCGCGCTGTTTTTGACCGGGCACCCGCCCACGTCTGAATGGGCGCTCGATAGCCTGAATATGTGGCTGGCCGACAGCTTTAGCACCCTGGTAATTGCCACACCGATGCTCAGCTACCTGACCATTTGCCTGCGCCGTCGCGGCTGGGTGGCGCCGGCTGCCGGCCAGCCAGATAGTCGCGTCGAGGAGCTAGCCGAACCCCTGCGGCGCTTGCCACCGTGGTGGCTGCTGGTGGGTTTGCTGGCTGGCCTGCCGCTGCTCCTCAATATGTTGCCGGTACAACTGACCTTGCCCATTCTCGGCGTGGTCATGCTTAGCCTGGCCATGCTCTGGGGCTACCCTGGCGCACTCTGCGGCGCGGTGCTGAGCAGCCTGGTGGTGCTGGCCATACCGTTGCTGCAGGCCAGTCAGGGAGCTGCGGTGGTGCTCGGTTCGCCGCTTAACGAACTGCACCTGAGCGTGTTGCTGTTGATGGTCGCCACCTTGTTGATTGGCCGTAGCCTCAGTGATTTACGCCTGTCCCTCAGCCGCAGCGCGCATATGCAACAGCAACTGGCCTTGGCCAACCTGGCCCTGGAAGCCAGCCCGCTGGGCATTTCCATTGCCGATGCACGCCAGCCTGACTTGCCGCTGATTTACTGCAACCCGATGTTTGAACGCATCACCGGCTACAGCCGCGCCGAAGTGCTGGGGCAAAACTGCCGCTTTCTGCAAAGCGATGACCGTAACCAGAGCGAGCTGCATCTGTTGCGCGCTGCCTTGCAGCGTGGTGATGGCGCCCAAGTGGTGGTGCGCAATTACCGTAAAAACGGCACGCCGTTCTGGAATGAAATCACCCTGTCGCCACTGCGCGATGACCGTGGCATCAGCCACTACATTGCCCTGCAAAACGACGTCACCTCCCGCGAGCGTATGGCCGCGGAAGTCGCCTCACGCCGCGAAGAGCTGCTGCGCCAAACCCATCTGCTTACACAAACCGAGGCGATTGCCGATATCGGCGGCTGGGTGCTGGAAGTGCCAGGCCTAGATATGTACTGGAGCGAAGGCTGCTTTCGCCTCTATGAGCTGGACCCCTCCGGCGCCACGCCGGACTTTAACCAGGCCATCGGTTATCTCGACAAAGAGGGCCAGGCCACCGCCCAGCGTACCCTCACCGAAACCATGAGCGACGGCCGCCCCTTTGATGTGGAAGTGCGCCTGATCACCGCCCGTGGCAACTCGCGCTTTCTGCGGGTGATGGGGCTTGCCGAGATGGACGACGGCAACGTCATCCGCATCTACGGCGCCATTCAGGACATCTCCGCGCGCAAACACACCGAACAACAACTGCGTGAGCGTGATGAGTGGCTGCGCTTGTTTTTCGAGGCGCCCCTGATCGGTATGGCCATGATCAGCCCGCAGGGCATGTGGCTGGAGGTCAACAGCAAGCTCTGCCAGATACTTGGCCGTGGCCGCGATTACCTGCGCAGCAGCGGCTGGGCGCAAATCACCCATGCCGACGATCTGCTGACCGAGCAGCCGTTGTTTGAGAGCGTGGCGCTCGGTGAGCGTGACGATTACGAGCTGGACAAACGCTTTCTGCGCGCCGACGGCAGCGTTATCTACACCCGCCTGAGCTTGCGTGCGGTGCGCGACGCCCAGGGTCGGCTGGAAGCCTGCCTGGCGCTAATTGAAGACATCACCGCCCGTTACGAAGCCGAGGCGCGCTACCGCACCTTGGTGGAACATGCGCCGGAAGCCATCTTGCTGTTCACCGAAGAGGGCGGCTTGGTCGATGTTAATGAAAACGCCGAGCGTCTATTCAAAATGCGCCGTGAAGAGCTGCTGGGCCGTCGCCCGGTGGAGCTGAGCCCCGTGCGCCAGGCTGATGGGCGTGTTTCTGCCCAAGCCGGTATGGGCTACACCACCGCTGCCCTGGAAGGCGCCGCCCCGGTATTTGAATGGCTACACCGCGATAGCGCCGGCCGCCAGTTGCCCTGCGAAGTGCGCCTGGTGCGCATGCCCGGCGAGCAAAAACTGATTCGCGCCAGCGTCACTGATATTTCCGAACGCCAGCGCTACCAGCGGGAAATCGAACGCCTGGCCTACAGCGACGAACTCACCGGCCTGCCCAACCGCCGCCTGCTGCTCGACCGCCTGCAACACGCCATGACCCGCGAAGTACGTGACAGCTCTTTTGGCGCCTTGCTGTTTATCGACCTCGACCACTTTAAAACCGTTAACGACAGCCTCGGCCACCCGGTCGGCGATGCCTTGCTGCGTGAAGTCACCACCCGCTTGGCCGGCTGCCTGCGGGCCGAAGACACCCTGGCCCGGCTGGGCGGCGACGAGTTTGTGGTGCTGCTGGAAAGCATCGGCGACAACCCCGACGTGGCCGGCGAACACGCCGCGGATGTTGGCGAAAAGCTGCTGCAAAGCCTGCTCGGCAGCTACCACATCGACGGCCACGAACTCTCCATCAGCGCCAGCATCGGCATCGCCCTGCACCCGGTGGGCGAGCAGGGCGCCGCCGATGTGCTTAAACAAGCCGACACCGCCATGTACCGGGCCAAACGGGGCGGCCGTAACGCGCTGCACTTTTTCGCGCCGGCCATGCAGGCGGCTATCGACCAGCGCCTGCAACTGCAAGGAGAACTGCGCCAAGCCATTGCCCGCGACCAACTGCACCTGGCCTTTCAACCGCAGCTGGATCTGCTCACTGGCCAAGTAGTCGGTGCCGAGGTGCTGCTGCGCTGGACCCACCCCGAACGCGGTGAAATTCCACCGACACAATTTATTCCGCTGGCCGAAGAAACCGGGCTGATCCTCGATATCGGCGCCTGGGTGCTCGACGAAGCGTGCGCCGCCCTGGCGCGTTGGCACACGCGCTGGCCCGAGCTGGTGCTAGCAGTCAACCTCAGCCCCCACGAACTGCGTCAGTTTGACGTGGTGCAACGGGTGGCCGATTGCCTGAAACGCTATGACCTGCCGGCCAGCGTGCTGGAGTTGGAAATCACCGAAGGCGTACTGCTTGAAGACGTCGACCAATGCATCGCCGCCATGCAAGCGCTCAAAGCCCTGGGCGTACGTTTTGCCATCGACGACTTTGGCACCGGCTACTCCTCGCTTACCTACCTCAAACGTTTGCCGCTGGACCGGCTGAAAGTCGACCGCAGCTTCGTCCGCGACCTGCCCGACGATGCCAGCGGCCTGATGCTGGTGGAAACCATCCTGATGATCGCCCGTAACTTGGGCCTGGAATGTGTCGCCGAGGGTATTGAAACCGGGGCCCAATACGATAGCCTGCGCGGCCTGGACTGCGCCTTGGGCCAGGGTTTCTACTTCAGCCCGCCGTTAAGCGAAAACAACTTTTTAAACTGGCTGCAGCAGCCACGGTAAGTCACCGTTTTGGCTTAGCGCTAAAAGTGGGGCGGCCCGAGTGGCCTCGTAGGGTGTGCTGTGCGCACCCAGGCGGTTCCCCGGCGAACGCAATGGCGCGCACAGCACACCCGACAACCCAATTGAGTGCTTTATGGTTTTTGACCGGCTGCGTTCTCTGCTGCAAACCCGCCGCTATAACGCCGAGGCCGCCATGTGGCTGCGGCAACTGGGTGATGCCGACCCTGAGCGGCGCGAGCGGGCGGTGCGGGAGTTGGGGGAGCGGCGTGATGAGCGTTTTCGTCAGCCCCTGCTGGCCGCCTGCCAAGACCCTAACGACCAGGTGCGTGGTTGGGCGTTGGCCTATGTGAGCGAGATCGCCGACGACCAATTGCCACTCTATCTGGCCGCTGCCAGTGACCCTTCGCCGTTTGTGCGCGAGCAGGCCTGCAATGCGCTGCGCTACTCCAGCGCCGAGGCCATTCCCGTATTGCTCAAGGCACTGTCGGATGAGGCCGCCGCAGTGCGCCTGGAAGCGGTGATCGGTTTGGGCTCGTTGAATGCCACAGAAGCCATTGCGGCAATAACGCTTTTGCAGCAGAACGATCCGGACGAAAACGTTCGCGACTATGCGGCCGGGGTGCTTGAGGATTTTGCCGAGCGGCGGGCGCCGTCTTCATTTACCTGGGAGCCCGAACCAGTCGAGCCGCCGGATATTCCCGCACTGCTTGCCGCGCTAAATGGCACGGCTGTTTCTGCGCAGGTGCAGGCGTGTATCGCCCTGCAAGTGGTTGCGCTGCCTGAGGCTGTTGAGCGGCTAATGGAGTGCTTGCAGCATGCCGATGAAGACGTCCGGGCCCAAGCGGCACTGGCCCTCGCCGCCAGTGCTGCCCCCCGTGGTTATGACCCTTTACGTGAGTGCTTGAAGCGCGAAGCAAGTGCTTACGTACGGCGGCGCTTGGTGTGGGCATTAAGTTTTTACCCGGCTGAGCTCTGTATTCCATTGCTTACCCAACGCCTTGCCGACCCAGAAGAGCCAGTAAGGCAACAGGCGGTGCTGGCGTTGCAACAGCTGTGCGAGGTGCATGAGTTGGAGATGCTGTTGGCGCATTTGCCTAAGCGGGTGCCGGGGGATGTGGCGGCGGCGTTGACCGAAGTGATTGTCGAGTGGGATGAAAGCGACAGCTTGCCGGCAGCATCGCAGCGGCAGATTCGACTGGGGACGGTGTACTACGAGTAACGCCTCATTGCTTGCCAACGGCATGCCGGTCCGCGTCTTGGCGACTGCGGGAGTGCTTGTACGCGGACTGGCAAACCTGCGGGTCAGCCCCAACTGGCGGCTATTACAGACTCCAACGCCGCGCGGTAGTTAAGTGGCGGGCTGCTGCTGGCCGAACTCGGCGGGGCAAAGGCGGCCATGGCTTCGATCAAACGATTGAGCCGCGCCGCGTCGATTGCCTCGCCGGCGTGGGTTTCAAAGGTGAGTTTTTGTTTGCTCGGGTCGCTAAACCAGTCGTTAACGGTGAGTTTGTCGCCGGTGCCGCTAATGCTCACATCAAGGTTATTGGCCGAGCGGCTAAACCACAGATCTTTGACATCAACCGTGTCACGGAAAGTGATGCGATTGGCGTTAGCCCAGCGTTCTTCGGGGCTGATGATGGTGTCGTGGCCGTAGCCGCGGCCAAACACGTAGGTGTTGTTGCCCTCGCCGCCGTTAAGAATGTCGTCGCCCGTGCCGCCATCCAGTACATCATTGCCGCCCTGGCCTTCGAGCACATCATTACCGGCTCCGCCGGCTAAGACGTTATCGCCGCGGTTACCGATCAATACGTTATCCAGCTCATTGCCGGTGGCATTGATGTCTTCGTTCCAGAGCTTTAGCGGCTCCAGGGTGTAAATGGCATAGGCGTTGCGCACATCGGCGGCCTTGCGGAACCGTTCAATGCCGACAAAACGGGTCATATCGCTGACCTTTTGCCGGCCCGAATCGGCGATATAAAAGCCCAGCAACTCGCCATTGCTTTCGCTGTACGCCACGCCGGTAACGGTGACCATATGGTTTACCGCGCCGGTGCCGGTGTAGCGTGTGTCATCCCACAGCGCTCCGGCGTTTACCGCCAGCACCACGCCACGGCCACTGCGCAGCAGATTGGCGGTGCCTATTTCGTTGTAACCCTCAATCACGTCGTTGCGGATGCCATAGCGCTCAAGCAGCTGTTGCTGACCCAGCACGTCGGAACCCCCGGCCTGGCTTGGGTAATACGCGCGCTCGACCCACTCATTGTCGAGCGCCAGCTGCAACAGCTCGCCCTCACTGGCGGGGCGATTGGCTTGGGTCAACAGGTTGGCAATCGAAGTCAGCCCGCAGGTGCCCTGGTAAATCGGATCGGCATCGCCCTGCATGTAATCCAGCTCATTGGCCTTGGGATAGCCATAGATCCGGCTGGCCTGCCCATCGACCACACCTTTTTCGCCCATGGCGAAATCCAGAAGGGTCAGGTTTTCCACGTTGGCGGCCAAAGTATGGCTGATGCTCGACTGCACCGTATCGACCCCTTCGCCAGCGTGCTCCGCGGTCTGGTCGCCAATATTGTCGACGTAGTAGGTGTCGTCTCCGGAGCCACCCAGCATGCGGTCCGCGCCCGTGACGCCATCAAGGATATTGTTGCGGCTATTGCCGATCAGCAGGTTATCCAACGCATTGCCGGTGCCATGGATATCCAGGCCCTCAAGCAACTGCAGCTCCTCCACCTGAGCATTCAGCAGGTAGCTGGTGCTGCTAATCACCCGGTCATAACCTTCGCCCTGGTGTTCGAGAATCACATCGTTAACGCTGTTGACCACATAGGTGTCATCACCCTGGCCGCCCTCCATGTAATCGGTGCCCGCACCGCCGTCCAGATAGTCGTTACCGACACCGCCCAGTAGCTTGTCGCTGCCAGCGCCGCCATACAGCCAGTCATTATCGGTGTCGCCGGCTTCCAGCGTTTTCTTGGCTTCGTTATTGGCCATAAAGCCTACCAACGTGTCGTCGCCATCGCCGCCATACAGCACGTCATCGCCCACCTGGCCAAATAGGCGGTCATTGTCGTCCTCACCAAACAGCAGATCGTTACCCAATCCACCGACGAGAAGATCCCGCCCGGCACCGCCATACAACGTATCGTCGTCCGTTTCGCCAGGTAGCAAGGTTTGCTTGCTGTCATTGCTGGCGGTAAAACCGATTAGCGTGTCATCGCCAACGCCGCCCCACAGAGTGTCATTGCCCGCTTCGCCGGCCAGCCAATCATTGCCGGTTTCGCCAAGCAACTGATCGTCATCGTTGCCCCCCGAGAGCTGATCGGCGCCGTCACCGCCAAACAAGATGTCGCGGCCTTGGTCGCCATACAGCACATCGTCCCCGGCTTCGCCCAACAAGATGTCTGCACCGTTACCCCCCGACATCTGGTCTGCGCCCTCGCCACCGAACAAACGGTCGGCGCCGTCTTCGCCGTAAAGACGGTCGTTACCTGCTTCGCCATGCAGGTCATCATTACCCGCCAGGCCCCACATAAAGTTGACACTGGCATTGCCCCACAGATCGTTGTCGGCGGCGTTGCCACTCACATAGCGGCCAGTTGCAGCAGCAATACGTGACTTGGGCGTTTCAGTGCCGCTGGCCGACAAAACAGCAGCGGCTTCTGGCGCCGTAGCGGTAGCCGTCACTAACCTCGCAAATAGGCCCGCGCCTTGAGTGAAAAATGTGAAATCAATAGACCTGATGCGCTCAATGCCGCGTTGCAACAGCGACTTCACCTCGCCGGCTTCCACCTTGCCGTTTTCATTGGCATCGGTCCAAGCGCAGAGGGGCGCCAGCTCATCCCCGGAAAGTTGGCCATCGGCATTGCCAACCAGCGCGTGCAGCTGTTCGCCAGATAGACCGTGTTGGTTGCTGTCGAGCAGGGTGAAGGTTCTCTCGGCAATGGATGCCGCGTTATCAACAGTCAGCGCGCGCGAATCATAAAAGGCGCCGATGGGGTTGTAGCGGATGCCGCTGGTATCCAAGCCAAAATTAAATTCATTACCGCCGTTGGCACCTGTGCCGCCAGGCTTAGATAAGTTATTCAGCAGGGTTTTTGAGTACCAATCGGTAAACGAATTGTAATAACCCTGACTGATTAAACGCTGGTCATAAAGCCTGCGTGCCTCAGTCTCGTAATTGAGTAAGGAGGGATCAAAGCCAGGTGTGCCTGAACTATTGTTTAATGCTTTTTCCAGCGTCATTCGGAGTTGTCCAGACAAAGTCGCTTCCTGAACGCGCTCTTGCCATCGCGTGAAGTCTTCACCGGGCTCAGTAAACTGTTTTTTCGTGCTCAGGTACGTTGAGTCAAAGTTGCTTAAAGAGATAATGTTGGCGGACTTAAGATGGGCGCTGGTGCCAACCAGGTTGCCGGTTCGATTGGCCCACATTGCTAGTTCCGCAATAAATGCGAGGTTCGGTGAGGATTCGTTTAGCTCCCCCGGTCCGTTTGGATTCTGTCTTGCAGCAGCAAGCGCCTGGTTGACGTGTTTAAAGACGATTTCGACTTGGGCGGCGTCTGCTTGGTCGACTAGGTTTCGCTGCGCGGATAAAGCTGAATTTATTAATTCCCTTTGAAGTGCATTTAAGTTTTGGTTGTTCCAGACCACGTTGTAAAGGATGTTGGCATGCTGCTGATCAAGGGCGCCACTTGAAACTTGAGCGTCCAAAATGCTTTTGAATGTTTGTGCGGCGGCCGGGTTGGTTTTAATATCATTTTGAAGTGCGCCGAATGAGTACCCGCTATTGCCTCCGGCTTTAACTAATTCGTACGGGCTCGTTGCACCAGTTTCGGAGCTGCTTACAGCGTTTTTTATAAACGATTTAAGATCGATATCGTTCATGGGTAACTCCCTTATTTAACTTTTTCTAAGAGGTCAAAGTCTTCTTTTGGTACGTAGGTGAGTTCTCCGCTGCGGCTGCGGTACACCAGCATCTCTATACCGGCAGGGTTTTTTACCGTGCATAGCGTTTTGATGAGCCACTTACAGTTGCCGTAAGGGCAGATGATCCCTAATGACCGGTAGTCCTCACTTTTTTCAGGTAAAAAATACTCATCGGTTGGTTTGCTATTGATATAAATTCCTTGTTCGTAGATTAAGGCCATGTCGCGCGGTATTTTCTGAAGGTTTATGCGTTGTTTATCATCGAAAAGGTATGGGTTTTCGTGGATTTTTTTTCCAATTGAATCGTTTAAATAACTTTCCATGGTATGGCGCTTATCCAGCTGGCATGGAATAGAGATATCCGTCGATGAGGCGTATCCGTAAAGCCTTGTGTATTTTTCTACGCGAGTTTCCGCTACGGACAATTCAGGGAAGAGTAAAAAGCAAAGAAGCGAGGTGAGGTAAGCACTATAATTGGTCATTAGCACGGCTCAATTCGAAAAAATCTACAGCTTGTTGTGCGTAACATTGCAAGAGTTATATAAGAAAGAAGTAGTTTGTGCGTAGTTATCCGCCAGTACAGTGACGATTTAAAAATGCTTCCATTTCTTTTGGGCTATTTTCAAACGTAACGGTTAACGCAAAATGGCCGGACATGCGGTCGTTGCAAAGCATCACAGGAGAACGCTTTGGAATAAGAGAGCAGCTAGCTACATAGCTAAAATTTTCACCGGCTGTCATATAGTAAATGTCTTCGCAGTGCTGAATGTTGATGGTGACGCCGTTTAGCTTTGCTGAATATTCGAAGTCTTTAATTCTAATGGGGAACTGTGACTTCTCAACGCTCAGTAGTGGGTAATCTAAGCGCTCTTCTGCGCTACTGTTCTGGGGTAGGGTTATTAGCAGTAGAGCTATATTGAGTAGGCATAAATGTACGGGATTTTTCATGTTGGATTCGCCTTGTTGGTTCTGTGTGGTCGGTGATTGTTGGTCTGTAAAGGGCGATATTTTTATGTCTTACTTATGAGTTGAGGATTCGAAGTCTCCTGCAGTTTTTATTGGAGTGGTTAGGCGGAGTTGCTCGATATTGCGGTCAAAAATATATATAATGTGTGTTCGCCGAACTAGGCTTATGATACAGCAAATGCTGTCAGCCTTAATGTTTTTGAATTAAAAGTTGCGCCAGTTATAGAAAGTAACCCTGCCACCCATCCCAGTTGCGCGAGTGCAAGGCCGTAAACTATTAGTTCATATAAGTTAAGTCTTGCCAGGTTGCATTTATAACACCAAATTAAATAGATAAAGATCGTTGTAGGCATGCTTGCGAACCAAACAAACAAAGTGGTTTTTCTCGTCTGTTTGAAAAGGCGGATAGAGATGATATAGATCACTAAGATCCCTAGATGAAAATAGGGGAAGTCGAACTGCCGCCAAACTTTCTTTGTTGCTAACAAAATATCGAGCATTAGCCTTCCTCCGATCTGTCTTTTCCTC
>NZ_JBBNAH010000397.1:0-4435 GCF_037994325.1 Pseudomonas sp. | reverse complement strand
GGTGTCCTCCAACTGCGAGTACGACCACGGCTGGGAAAAGTTGGCGTCAGCGTCGGGCACCTTGGGGGTGGAATGCAGGGTGGCCGGGGTCAGGTAAATCACCGAGCGCCCCTCGTTAACACGCTGTTTCTGGTAGCCGAAGTCGGTCGATAGGCGCAGGCGTTCGCCCCGGTAGTCGAGGCCAACGGCGAACAGGCTGAAGTGCTGATGCTCGCCGTCCACTGCGGTTTCGCCATCGCGCTTGGCCATATTGACCCGCACGCCAAACTTATTGTCTTCACCAAAGCGCTGGCCCAAGTCGATGTGGCCGCCAACCCGGTCGCTGCTGCTGTAGTCGAGGGTGACGCTACGGGTGGGCGTGTCTTCGGCGTGTTTGGAGACGATATTGATGCCCCCGCCCACGCCACTGCCGCCCGGCGACACACCGTTAAGAAAAGCGTTGGAGCCTTTGAACACTTCCACCCGCTCCACCGCTTCGGTGGAAATGATCTGCCGCGGCAGCACACCGTATAGCCCATTTAAGGAAATATCGTCGGAGTACAGCTGAAAGCCGCGAATTACAAACACCTGCGAGAAGTTGCCGAAGCCATTGGACTGACGCACCGCCGGGTCACTTTCCAGTACATCGCCCAGGCTTTGTGCCTGGCGGTTTTTGATCAGCTGGCTGGTGTAACTGGAAACACTGAAGGGCGTGTCCTGCATATCCTGGTCGCCGAGCATGCCGATGCGCGCGCCACGGGCCACATCACCGCCGGCATAAGTTTCCGGTAAATCGCTACGGCCGGCGGCAAAGCCGCTGACGTTGGTGGCGCCCAATTCGATGGCGCCGTCAGTGGCCGCCATTGGCTGTAGCGACACGGTGCCGTCGGCGTCAATGGTGTAGGTCAGGCCGGAGCCTTGGAGCAGGAGCTGCAAACCGTCGGCTAGCGAATAGTTGCCGTGTAAGGCCTGTGCTTGCTGAGTGCGGGTCAGGCTGGCGTCGTAAATCAGGCGCACATTGGCCTGCTCGGCGAAGTCGGTCAGCGCCGCTTCCAGGCTTTGCGCCGGCACGTTGAGCTCGACAGCAGAAACAGCCATGGCGGTGCAGGCAAAGGGAATGGCCAGAAAAGTCTGAATAAGGCGGGAAGGCGTGCGAGCCATGGTGGAGGTCCTGTTCTGCTCGATCTTTTTGCGAGAACTTCGCATTTGCAGAGACAGAAGACGTAAACGCCGCCGATTTCTGAACCAGCCCCGTGATTATTTTCGAATTATTTTTAACGGCAGGCTGAAGGCAGCGAGTTTACTGGGCTACAGGCTCGCGAGCAGAGACCAGCAGCAGGCCCGGCAGCCGGACAAACTTCACCGGCAGGTTGTGTTCGATGGCGCGCAGCACCGCGGCCGGGTCAGCGCTGGCGAAGACACCCGTCACTTGCAGGTCGCGCGCGGCATCATCAAGAAACAGCACACGGCCGCCTTGGCTGCGTTGCAAATCGGCGAAAACCTGGTCCAACGGGCGCGAGCGAAATACCAAGCGGCCACGTTGCCAGGCCAGGCGCTGCGCTTCGTCCAGGGGTTCGAGGTTTTGCAGGTCGCCGTTGAGCCAGGCCACTTGCTGCTGGGCATTGACCAACTGAGCCGCATGGCGACCATCGCTGACCTGCACCTGGCCGTGACTGATCGCCAGGGTAACGCGCGCATCGCTGCTGTAGTTGACGTCGAAGCGGGTACCGGTGACGCGAATCTGCGCCGGGCCGGCGAGTACGTAAAACGGCTGGTTGGCATCAGGCGCCACCTGGAAGTCGGCTTCGCCGCGGTACAGTTTGATCTCGCGACGGCCGTCGCTAACCGTCCAATCCAGGGCGGTGTCGCCATTTAGTGTCAGGGTCGAGCCATCGGCCAACTTCACTTCCCGCACTTCGCCAGGCCTGGTGTGGTAGTCGGCGTACAGCCCCAGCCATAGGCCTTGCGGCAGCCACACGGCCAACAGCAATGCTGCCGCAGCCGCCAGGGACGCGCCCCAGCGTGTTGCGCGAAAACGCCGACGCGGTAATGGCACGACCTTAGGCACTCCCGAAAGCGCAGGCACATCGGCGACTGTTTCACCCAGTTGGCCAAGCAGCGACCACAGTCCTTCCACCTGCGCCATGGCTTGGGCATTGGCGGCCGAGGCTTCACGCCACACCTGCAGCGCGGCCTTATCCGCCGCGCTGGCGCGGCCGGAATGCAGCAGCACTTGCCATTCGCGCGCTTGCGCCAGGGGCAGGTCGAGTGCGGGGGTGGGGTGACTCATTGGCCGGCGTCCATGTGCTGCTGACAATATTCGAGGGCCTTGAGGATATAGCGTCCGGCCATACTTTCCGAGACACCCAAGCGCTCGCCGATCTCGCGCTGGGTTAAACCGTCCAAACGATTCCACAACAGCGCCTGGCGCAAATGCTCGGGCAAGCCCTGTAACACCTGCTGCAAGCGGGCCACGCCTTGGCTGCCAGCGGCGATTTGCTCTGGGCCGGGTTGCTCGGACTCCAGCTCTTCGTGCACCACTTCCTGCGTGGGACGGGCATCTTGTTGGCGGTGGTGGTCGATGATCAGGTTGCGCGCTATGCGGTACAAAAAGGCACGCAGGTTGCCGATTTCTTCGCCCTGCTCGCGGCGGCTAAACCGCAGCCAGGCCTCCTGGCGCAAGTCGGCCGCCAGCTCTGCACACTTCAACTGGCGACGAAAAAAGCGCAGCAACTCACCGGAGTGGCGCTGGAACTGATCGTCCGCAGAATGAGGGTCGGTAGGCGCAGGCACAACGGCTTCCGGCGTGGAGAAGGAAGCGCAACATACCTTTGTTGAGAATGAATTTCAAATGAGAGCCGACGGCATGCCGCGCCGTAGGATGTGCTGTGCGCACCATTGCGATTTCCCAGGAGACCGCAATGGTGCGCGTAACACAGCGTACAGGCCTCAGGGTGTGGTCATACCGGCGGCATGCATAAACATGCGCAGCAAGTACGACACCGCGCCCAGGGCCAGCACACTGGCGGCCCAAATTCCGACCAGCCAACCCAAGCGTTTCCACAAGGGCTTTTTCTCGGTGTTGTCCATTAGCCGCCCCACCCTAGTGGTAACCCTGATCCGGCGTCACCTTGCCGCGGAATACGTAGTAGCTCCAGGCCGTGTACATGAGGATAAACGGGATGATAAACAGCGCGCCCACCAGGATAAAACCCTGACTCTGCGGCGGCGCAGCGGCCTGCCAGATGCTGACCGACGGCGGAATAATGTTTGGCCACAGGCTGATACCCAGGCCGCTGTAGCCGAGGAAAATCAGCACTAAGGTCAGCAGAAACGGCTGGTAGTTCCGGTTGTTATGCACCGCGCGCAGCAGGCCGTAGAAGGTCACCAGCACCAGCAATGGCACCGGCAGGAAGTAGAACAGGTTGGGCAGGCTGAACCAGCGCTCGGCGATTTCCGCGTGGGCCAGGGGGGTCCACAAACTGACCACGCCGGTGACGCCCAACAGCACAAAGGCCAATGGCCGCGCCAAGTCGTGCATCTGTTTCTGCAAACGGCCTTCGGTTTTCATAATCAGCCAGGTGCAGCCCAGCAGCGCATAGGCGGCAATCAAGGCCACTCCGCAGAACAACGGGAACGGCGCCAACCAGTCCAGCGAGCCGCCGGCAAAGGTGCGGTTAACCACCGGCAAACCGTCGATATACGCCCCCAGCGCCACGCCCTGGAAGAAGGTTGCGGTCAGGGAGCCGCCGATAAAGGCTTTGTCCCAGATATGCCGTTTACGCTCTTTGGCCTTGAAGCGGAACTCAAAGGCCACGCCACGGAAGATCAGCCCCAGCAGCATAAAAATCAGCGGCAGGTACAGCGCGCTAAGCACCACCGAATAGGCCAGCGGAAAGGCGCCAAACAACGCTGCGCCACCGAGCACCAGCCAGGTTTCGTTGCCGTCCCACACCGGCGCCACGGTGTTCATCATGATGTCGCGCTCGCCGGCATCTTTGACGAACGGAAAGAGGATGCCGATGCCCAGGTCGAAGCCATCCATGACCACGTACATCATGATGCCGAAGACGATGATCACCGCCCAAATAAACGAAAGATCAATGCCCATTGGTGGTGCTCCCGTCGTTGGCGTCGTGGTTTTGATCGGCTTCCAGGCCTTCACCCGGTGCCGACAGAGGCCGCGCCGGCGTACGGTGCTGGCCAGGGCCGCCAATGCCTTGTTCCTTGCCTTCGTTGGTAACCGGGCCTTTACGGACCAGACGCACCATATAACCGAGGCCGACGCCGAACAGGGCGAAGTACACCACCACAAACAGAATCAGGGTCAGGCTCATCTGCGCAAAGCTGTGGTTGGACGAGGCATCGGCGGTACGCATCAAGCCGTACACCACCCACGGCTGTCGGCCCACTTCAGTGGTAAACCAGCCTGCGAGAATGGCGATCAGCCCGGAAG
>NZ_JBBNAH010000396.1:0-14606 GCF_037994325.1 Pseudomonas sp. | reverse complement strand
CAGTTAGAGCTAGCGCAGCAGTTGGGCAACCAGCAAACCCGCCAAGGCTCACTGGAAGGTCTGCTGAAATCGCTGCAAGGCCTCAGCGGCAAAAAAGGTTTGCCCGACGGTATACGCGGCAGCATCGACAAACTGCTCGGTTCCCTCCCCGATGGCGCTCAGCTCAGCGACTCCAAAGGTCTGTCCCAGGCCCTGGAGAAAAGCGGCATGTTTCTCGAGGCCAAGCTACTCAGCGGTAACGCTGCTGGCTTGCCGCAGGATATGAAAGCCAACCTCTTGCGCTTGATCGCCCAGATTCTGCCAGCGCTGCCCACTGGCACCTCGATCAACCCCAATACCATCGGCGGCAATCTCGGCCAGGCGCTGCCGGTGTTTCTGCGCAATGCCCTCGGCGCACTCGGCCAGACCGGCGCTAAGCAGCAAGGCCTGAGCTTTCCCCTGCCAACCAAATTGCAGCAGGAATTGGAGAAAGAAAACGACCTCGAGGGCCTGCTAAAACTCGCGGCGGCCGCCGTTTCAAGGTTGCAAACGCACCAGCTATCGAGCCTCGCGCAAAGCCAACTGACGCCCGAAGGCACCCTGCTCACCACCTGGCAAATGGAAGTGCCGATGCGCAACCAGCAGGATTTGGTGCCACTGCAACTCAAGCTGCAACGCGAAGAAGAAGCCCAGGAAAAAAACACTGGCAAAGGGGCCAAGAAAGGTCAGCAAGAGCCGGTGTGGCGTATCGAACTGGCCTTTGACTTGTCGCCGCTAGGTCCTCTGCAAGTGCAAGCGCAGTTGGCACGTGGCGCGCTGACCAGCCAGCTTTGGGCCGAAAAGGCCAGCACCGTGCAGTTGATCGACAGAGAGCTGGGTACCTTGCGCGACCGCTTGACCGCCGCCGGCCTTAACGTTGGCGATCTTGAATGCGCACAAGGCCTGCCCCCGCAGGGCCCGCGCACGACCCTTGAACAACGCTGGATTGACGACAAAGCATGAAACGCGAAGCCCCCCGCCAGGCCATTGCCCTGAGCTACGACGGCCAGAGCGCGCCGAACCTCACCGCCAAAGGCGACGACGAACTGGCCGAAGCCATTTTGGCGATTGCCCGCGAATATGAAGTGCCGATCTACGAAAACGCCGACTTGGTGCGGCTACTGGCGCGTATGGAATTGGGCGATGCGATACCCGAGGAACTGTACAAAAGCATCGCCGAAATCATCGCCTTTGCCTGGTACCTGAAAGGCAAATGCCCAGAAGGCTTTACCCCGGATGATGGCGGCGAGAAGGATGTAACCCCGCGTACCCCGCAGCCGTTACTCGATTAACCCAAGGGTGTGCCATGCGCACCAGCGGAATTCCGCGTGATCGCAAGGGGCAAGCAGCACACCCTACGGACCGCGGGTATCGGGGGCTCAGCGTTTGGCTTGATGAAGTTTGCTGACCAGTTCGGCTTCGGCGCGGCTCAAACCACAGGATTGGGTCAGGTCGTCAACACTGGCCCCCAAACCGACCAACCGCGCGGCCTGGGTGAAGGAGAGATTGCTGGGGTCGCGCTGTTCAATCTGGGTTAGCTTGTCCGGAATCGGCGCCACGGTGCGGCGCAATTCGTACAGCTCTTCGCCCATGCGGATGCTACCGGTGAGGTAGGTATCCAAACGCTTTTTCAGTTCTTTGATGGCTTGGTCGCGCAACGCATCGCGCTGCGCCTGGTGCTCAAACTGGCGAACAAATTCGCGCTGCCGCCCGGCCAGCCAGATGCAAGTGCCGCCCAGCGAAACGCAAGCCAGGGCCAGCACCAACAGCGCGACGTCGAGCATGGGTCAGATGCTCTCCAGTTCGGACCATTCTTCTTCGGACATCATCTTGTCGAGCTCAACCAGAATCAGCAGCTCGCCGTTCTTGTTGCACACGCCCTGGATGAACTTGGCCGACTCGTCGTTGCCGACGTTAGGCGCGGTTTCCACTTCCGACTGACGCAGGTAAACCACTTCAGCAACGCTGTCGACCATGATGCCAACCACTTGCTTGTCAGCTTCGATGATGACGATACGGGTGTTGTCGGTTACCGAACCGGAATCCAGGCCGAAGCGCTGGCGGGTGTCGATCACAGTCACCACGTTGCCGCGCAGGTTGATGATGCCCAGCACATAGCTTGGGGCACCGGGCACCGGAGCGATCTCGGTGTAACGCAGCACTTCCTGAACCTGCATCACATTGATGCCGTAGGTTTCGTTATCCAGACGGAACGTCACCCACTGCAAAATGGGATCTTCGGAACCTTGCGCAGACGATTTCTTCATATCCCTAACCTCATCAAAACCGCTTAAGCGGCATACGGGTTGCCCCGCTGTTTAGCATAAAGCCTCGCACTGGCGAGGCTGTTCAATCATTCAATCAATGTACCCGGCCATCGGCCCCGATGCGTTTGGACGCGCCGCTGGCGATCAGCTCGGCCAACACGGCCACATCTACCAATGCACACATATGCTCGATTACCGTGCCGGCCAACCACGGACGCTGGCTACGCTGGGTGCGCCACTTGACCTCTTTAGGGTCCAGGCGAATCGAACGGCTGACTTGATGAACCGCCAGCCCCCACTCGTAGCCTTGCACGGAAATCACATACTGCAAGCCCTGGCGAAAATCATCGCGATAACGGTCGGGCATTACCCAACGCGCGGTGTCCAACACCCGCAGGTTGCCAGCTTGGCACGGGAGAATACCGAGGAACCAGTCGGGCTGGCCAAATAATGGCGTTAGCTCCTGGCCCACCAGAGGATAAATCGAGCCCAGGCATACCAAGGGCACGGCCAACGTCAGGCCGGCAACGTCGAACAACAGGCATTCAAACGGCTCTTCGCCCCAGGTTGGCTGACCTTCCAACTGCAAAGGCGGCGGCGTGGGCGCCATATCGTTTTGGATTTGCTGGGCAACAATCGACTCGACTACCGGTGGCGCGAGCACCACAGGCTTTTCAACGGTTTTCTCCAGCGCCTTGGCGACTACCGGCTCAGGCTCGACCAGCAAGGTCGGCATCAGCAGCGGCTTGGACATTTCCAGAGTCGGCAATACCAGCGTCGGCCGTTCAAGCATTACCGCAGTTGGCTTGGGCGCAGCGACGGGAGCGTGCAGACGCGCATCGCGTACCTGCTCTTCAAGCACAGCAGCTTCGAATTCATCCAGGGAAATGGCGTCATCGGTGATCACCGGAGCGGGTGCGGCAACAGGTGCGGGCGCAACGGCTACGGGGCGCGCGACAACAGGGGCAACTACCGTGCGAACGGGCTCAGGCACAGCCAAGTCGGCCAATTCGGCAGCCGCTTCCTGCAGCAGGCCGTCCAGATAGGACTGCAAGGCCAGCTGCGGGCGCGTAGCGGTTGCTGTAGGACGACTCATAGATAAAACCCGTAAGAATTTACTGACTGCTGTATCGGCAGCATCTGCCGCGTACTTGAGTCAGCCTTGATAGCAAAAAACACCATGGTCATGCGACCTGCGCCGCTAATTCATTGCTGAGCATATGTTTGAGCAACGCCCGATAAGCCAGCACACCACGGCTTTTGTCATCAAACTGTGAAGGCGTCAGCCCAGCCCGACTGGCGTCGCGCAAACGGGTATCGACCGGGATATAGGCCGGCCACAAGTGATCCGGATAGGTGTTGCGCAACGTACGCAGGGTAGTAAGCGAGGCCTGGGTACGGCGGTCGAACAGGGTAGGCACGATGGTGTACGGCAACGCCTGTTTACGCGAGCGGTTGATCATCGCCAGGGTGCTGACCATACGCTCCAAGCCTTTTACCGCGAGAAACTCGGTCTGCACCGGAATCGCCAACTGCTGGCTGGCAGCCAGGGCGTTAACCATCAGCACACCGAGCAAGGGCGGGCTGTCGATAATGGCGTGGTCGAAATCGTCCCACAGCTGCGCCAGACTTTTCGCGATCACCAGACCCAGGCCACTCTGCCCAGGCGACTGGCGCTCAAGGGTGGCCAAGGCGGTGCTCGACGGCATCAGGGAGATGGATTGATGGCTGGTAGGCAATAGCAGTTGTCCAGGCAGGCCTTGCGGCACGTTGCCGCCATGCTGGAACAGATCGAAGGCACTGTGCTCCAGCGAATCGGGGTCGTGCCCGAAATAGCTCGTCATGGAGCCATGTGGATCAAGATCGACCACAACCACGCGCTTGCCAGCATCAGCCAGCAGGCCCGCCAGTGCGATGCTTGTGGTGGTCTTACCGACACCACCTTTTTGATTGGCTACTGCCCAGACTCTCATGTTCGTTATCCTCCCGGTGCAGCAAGGGCTTACCGAGAACAAGCGCCAACCTAAGGGGTCGGCGACGGGGAATTGACAGCACCGCCCGCAGGCGGCTGCACCGCTGGCACTGGTGCAGGTTGTGTGCCAGCCCGCTCTAAAGCGGCATCGGGCTGAGCATGGGCACTTCCCACACCACTTACACTGCGTCGCACATCCAAGTTGCGTGACACCACCAGCACCACCCGGCGATTGCGCGCTCTTCCCTCTGCCGTGGCGTTATCCGCAATCGGCTGAAACTCTCCATAACCCACCGCAGCCAAGCGCCCGGCGTTTACGCCATCCATGGCCATCATTCTTACAATGCTAGCTGCCCGCGCCGTTGACAGCTCCCAGTTCGTAGGAAACTGCGCGGTTTTAATCGGAAGATTATCTGTGAACCCTTCCACATGAATGGGATTCTCGTAAGGCGCCAGAATTTTGGCAACCTTTTCGATAATGGTGAACGCCGTATCGTTGGGAATCGCATCGCCGCTGGGAAACAGCAAGCTGGAATTCAGCTCGATTTCGATCCACAACTCGTTACCGCGCACGGTCAACTGGTCACTCTTGATCAGGTCACCAAACGCCGCTTTCACCGCATCACTGATTTCTTGCAGCGCTTTGCTTGGGTCCTCGCCGGCCGGTGTATCTTGATCCAACGGCCTTTCCGGCTCAGTGGTCAGCGGCCGCTCATCACCCACTGGTATCGGCTTGATCGCCCGGTCTGGCTGATTGAACGCGCCGACCAAGCTATCGGACAGAATTTTGTACTTACCCTCGTTGATCGATGAGATCGAATACATCACCACAAAGAAGGCGAACAACAAGGTGATGAAGTCTGCGTAGGACACCAGCCAACGTTCGTGATTTTCGTGCTCTTCCTGGTGCCGCCGACGGGCCATATATCGCCAGACCTTTAGTCCATGAAGCCTTGCAGCTTGAGCTCGATCGAGCGCGGATTTTCCCCTTCGGCAATGGAGAGAATTCCTTCCAGGAGCATTTCCCGGTAACGCGACTGACGCAAGGCAATGGCTTTGAGCTTGTTGCCTACTGGCAACAGCAACAGGTTGGCGAACGCCACACCGTAAATGGTGGCGACAAAAGCAACGGCGATCCCGCTGCCAAGCATGCTCGGGTCAGCCAGGTTGCCCATTACATGAATAAGCCCCATCACCGCACCAATGATGCCGATGGTGGGCGAGTAACCGCCCATGCTGTCGAACACTTTGGCGGCCTGGATATCGCGGCCTTCCTGGGTGTAGAGATCAACCTCAAGAATGCTGCGGATAGCCTCAGGCTCAGCGCCATCTACCAGCAGTTGTAAGCCTTTGCGCGCATACGGGTCGGGTTCGACATCCGCCACCGCTTCCAGGCCCAGCAAGCCTTCTTTACGTGCCGTCTGGCTCCAGCCAACCACCCGATTGATGCCGCCCGCCAGGTCGATACGTGGTGGAAAAATAATCCAGCGCACGATGATCAGCGAGCGCTTGAACACGGTCATTGGCGTCTGCAAAAACGCCGCGCCCAAGGTGCCGCCCACCACAATCAAAAATGCCGGACCATTAATCAGCGCACCGACATGGCCGCCTTCCAGGTAGTTGCCCCCCAGAATGGCAACACACGCCAAAATCACCCCGATAAGGCTGAGTACATCCATCAGACACAGGCCTCCACCAGGTGTCGACCGATGTCATCAAGGCTGTAAACCGCGTCGGCCAAATTGGCTTTGACGATGGCCATAGGCATTCCGTAAATCACACAACTGGCCTCATCCTGCGCCCACACCTGGCTGCCGCTTTGCTTGAGCAAACGTGCGCCTTCGCGGCCATCAGCGCCCATGCCAGTGAGCACCACAGCCAACACTTTGTCGCCGTAGGCCTTGGAGGCAGAGCCAAACGTAATGTCGACACAGGGACGGTAATTCAAGCGCTCGTCACCGGGCAGAATTTTTACCGTACCACGGCCATCGACCATCATCTGCTTACCGCCAGGTGCCAACAGAGCCAGGCCGGGACGCAGCTGATCGCCGTCTTCGGCTTCCTTGACGCTGATACGGCACAGCTTGTCCAACCGCTCGGCAAAGGCTTTGGTAAAGGCCGCCGGCATGTGCTGGATCAGCACAATGGGCGCAGGGAAGTTAGCCGGCAGTTGAGTTAATACGCGCTGCAACGCAACCGGGCCGCCAGTGGAGGTGCCGATCGCCAGGAGTTTGTAGGGTTTGCGCTTGGGCGCGGCGCTTGATGTTGGCGCATGAGCCGGTGCCGCCGCGGTTGGGCGTGGCGTAGCAGGCGCAGGTCGAGTCGGGGCACTACTGGTCGCCGGAGCGTGGGCCGGAGCGGGTGCGGCAGCTGGTGCCGGTGCCGGTGCGACGCTTGGTAAGCCGCTGTAACGACGGTTACTGCGTGCGATGGTATGCACCTTCTCGCACAGAAGTTGTTTGACCTTCTCGGGGTTGCGGGAGATGTCTTCAAAGTTCTTCGGCAGAAAATCTACCGCACCCGCGTCGAG
Organism: Pseudomonas sp.; assembly: GCF_037994325.1. Taxonomy (GTDB): domain Bacteria; phylum Pseudomonadota; class Gammaproteobacteria; order Pseudomonadales; family Pseudomonadaceae; genus Aquipseudomonas. Next base: position 7,819 of record NZ_JBBNAH010000396.1, on the reverse strand, counting down.
CGCATCGAGGGTTACGCGCGCGCCTTCATGGGTAAGGGAGGAGAACATCAGTACCGGCGTTGGACAACGCTGCATGATATGACGCACGGCAGTGATGCCATCCATCATCGGCATTTCGTAGTCCATGGTGATCACGTCAGGCTTGAGGGCCAGGGCCTGATCGATTGCTTCACGACCATTGGTGGCAGTGCCGACGACCTGGATATTCGAATCGGCGGAGAGAATCTCCGAAACACGCCGGCGGAAAAAGCCGGAATCGTCCACTACCAAAACCTTAACTGCCATAACCGCTCCTTTGAACCCGCCCGAGGCCCCGGTGGGCCATCGAGCTTGGTGCTGCGCGAAGCAGGCGAAGGGGTTATTTACACCGCGTAAATGTCACGCCCCCTGCTATCTTCACGCGTAGTGACACGCCACATCAGATTCGGCGTGCGTAACGCTTGAGCATGCTCGGCACATCCAGAATCAGGGCAATACGCCCATCGCCGGTGATGGTAGCGCCAGACATCCCTGGGGTGCCCTGCAGCATTTTGCCCAGCGGCTTAATTACCACCTCTTCCTGGCCCACCAGTTGATCGACGACAAAGCCAATCCGCTGGGTGCCCACCGACAAAATCACCACATGCCCTTCATGCTGCTCTTCGTGCAGGGCGCTGCTGACCAGCCAACGCTTGAGGTAGAACAGCGGCAGTGCCTTGTCGCGCACGATCACCACTTCCTGACCGTCGACCACGTTGGTGCGCGAAAGGTCGAGGTGGAAGATCTCGTTGACGTTGACCAGCGGGAATGCAAAAGCCTGGTTGCCGAGCATAACCATCAGGGTCGGCATGATCGCCAGGGTTAACGGAACCTTGATGACAATCTTGGTGCCCTGGCCCTTGGCCGAGTAGATGTTGATGATGCCGTTGAGCTGGGAGATTTTGGTTTTCACCACATCCATGCCCACACCACGACCGGACACATCGGAGATCTCAGTTTTGGTCGAGAAGCCCGGAGCGAAAATCAGGTTGTAGCATTCGGCTTCGCTCAGGCGGTCGGCGGCGTCCTTATCCAACACACCCTTCTCGACTGCCTTGGCACGCAACACGTCGGGGTCCATGCCGTTGCCGTCATCGGAGATCGACAACAGGATATGGTCACCCTCTTGCTGCGCCGACAACACGATTTTGCCGCCACGACTCTTGCCCGCTGCTTCGCGTTTTTCTGGTGACTCGATACCGTGGTCCACCGAGTTGCGCACCAAGTGCACCAACGGATCGGCCAAGGCCTCCACCAGGTTTTTGTCGAGGTCGGTTTCTTCGCCGACCAGCTCCAGGTTGATCTCTTTTTTCAGGCTACGCGCCAGATCACGAACCAAGCGCGGGAAGCGGCCGAAGACTTTTTTGATCGGCTGCATGCGGGTTTTCATCACCGCAGTTTGCAGATCGGCAGTCACTACATCGAGGTTGGAGACGGCCTTGGACATATTCTCGTCGCCGCTATTCAAGCCCAGACGCACCAAGCGGTTACGCACCAGCACCAGCTCGCCGACCATATTCATGATCTCGTCCAGGCGCGCGGTATCGACCCGTACAGTGGTTTCCGCTTCGCTGGCTGGGCCGGCCTTTTCCGCGGCCGCAGGCGCTGCGACTGGCGTCGGTGCCGGTGCTGGTGCCGCTTTAGCAGCGGGAGCAGGTTTGGCCGGTTCGGCTTTCGCCGGCTCAGCCTTAGCCGCAGGTTTGGCCGCTGGCGCGGCAGGCTTGGCAGCAGCAGGCAACGGCGCCTGAGCAGCCGGCTCAACGAATTTGCCCTGGCCATGCAATTGGTCAAGCAACGCTTCAAATTCGTCATCGGTGATGTTGTCGCCACTGCCGCTGGCAGCGGGAGCGGCCGCCGCTACTGGAGCGGGTGCCGGAGCAGCAGGAGCCGCGGTCGGCTCGACAAACTTGCCTTTGCCATGCAACTGATCCAGCAACGCTTCGAATTCATCGTCTGTGATTTCATCGCCACCACCGGCGGCCGCAGGCGCGGCACTGGCGGCAGGCGCACTGACAGCTGCTGCCGGCGCAGGAGACGCTGCGGCAGCTGCGAACTGACCTTTGCCGTGTAACTGGTCAAGCAGCGATTCGAATTCATCGTCGGTAATTTCGTCGCTGCTAGAGGCGGCAACCGGCGCTTTGGGCTCATCGTGCAGAGCATCGAGCAACTGCTCGAACTCACTGTCGGTGATATCCCCCGAGGAGGCGGCAGGGGCATGCGCCACTTCCGGTTCAGGCTCTGGTTCAGCTTCGGGCTCTGCTGCTGGCTCGGCAGCACTGGCCAACTCTGCAGCGCTCTGCGGCTCGGCCAAGCGCGATAGCGCAGCCAGCAGCTCAGGCGATGCAGGGGTAGGAGTCGTGCGTTCGCGCACTTCGGAGAACATGCCGTTGACCGCGTCCAACGCTTCGAGGACGACGTCCATCAGCTCCGAGTCAACGCGCCGCTCCCCCTTACGCAGGATGTCGAACACGTTTTCGGCGATGTGACAGCACTCCACCAGCTCATTGAGCTGGAGGAAGCCGGCGCCACCTTTGACGGTATGGAAACCGCGGAAAATCGCGTTGAGCAGATTGGAGTCATCCGGGCGGCTTTCCAGCTCGACCAGTTGTTCCGATAGCTGCTCAAGAATTTCGCCGGCCTCTACCAGGAAGTCCTGGAGGATTTCTTCATCGGCGCCGAAGCTCATCTGTGTGCTCCCTGAGGATCTGTTGACGTTTCGTTGCGAGCCGCGTTGCGCATCAAATGACGTCAGGCAAGGCGTGGGATGCCGCCAAGGGCCAACCCTTGGCAAATCGCACAACGCAGCCTGACGTCATTTGCTGCGCAACCCGCAGGGACGAGGCCCGTTTGACGCAGCTCTGCGTTACTCGTCGTTCATTTGGAATGACCAAACTTCTCTCCTCGTGCCTTGTTCTGCGTCAAACGGGCCGTCGTCGCGGCCGCAACGAAACGTCAACAGATCCTAAAACCCTAGACTGGATAGCAGATCGTCTACATCGTCTTGATTGGAGGCGACGTCTTCACGCTTATCGGCATGAATCTGCGGACCTTCACCACGAGAAGGCTCTTTTTCTTTTTCTTGTTCAGCACGTAGTACTGCATGGTCGTGCTCAATACCGGCAAAACGATCCACTTGGCTGGCCATCAGCACCAGTTTCAGCAGGTTGCTTTCCACTTCCGTGACCAACTGGGTTACCCGCTTGATTACCTGACCGGTGAGGTCTTGGTAATCCTGCGCCAGCAGAATGTCGTTGAGATGGCCGGACAACTTCGCGCTGTCGCGCTCGCTATTGGCCAGGAACAATTCGATGCGCTTCGCCAACTCACGGAACGCTTCAGCGCCGAGCTCGCGGCGCATAAAACGGCTCCAGTCGGCGCTTAGCGTGCCCGCTTCGGAATGCAGGTCGTTTACCAGCGGCGCACTCTGCTCGACCAGATCCATGGTGCGATTGGCCGCTTTCTCGGTCATCGTCACGACATAGTTCAGGCGTTCGGTGGCGTCGGTGATTTGCGACACTTCCTTGGCGTGCGGTACGCGTGGGTCGAGTTGAAAGTTGACGATGGCGTTGTGCAGCTCACGCGTCAGTTTTCCCACTTCGTGGTAGAGCCCACGGTCACGAACTTTATTGAGCTCATGGATCAGTTGCACCGCCTCGCCAAAATTACCTTTCTCAAGGCTCTCAACGAGCTCACGGGCATTGGTTTTTAGGGACGACTCAAGGTCGCCCATGGGTAGATCGTCGTGCGCCATAATGCCCCCACGGCCGATATCAGCCGTTAACACGCTCGAAGATTTTTTCGATCTTCTCTTTCAGCACCTGGGCCGTGAAAGGCTTAACAACATAGCCATTCACCCCGGCTTGCGCCGCTTCAATAATCTGGTCGCGCTTGGCTTCGGCGGTAACCATCAGCACCGGTAGGTGCTTGAGACGGTCATCGGCGCGAACCGCGCGCAATAGGTCAATACCGGTCATACCCGGCATGTTCCAGTCAGTTACGAGAAAGTCGAAGCTACCGCTGTGCAGCATGGGTAGAGCCGTGGTTCCGTCATCTGCCTCAGCGGTGTTGGTAAATCCCAAGTCACGCAAGAGGTTCTTGATGATCCGTCGCATCGTTGAGAAGTCGTCAACGATGAGGATTTTCATGTTTTTGTCCAAGTCGACCTCCGTACAGTCCTAAACGCACCCAGCACCTGGATACGCGTTGAATCGAGAAACTGGCAGTACCGCTCAGCTCGCGCGCCACTCGCTCAAGCGTGCACGCAAACGAGCGGCACACTGGCTATGCAACTGGCTGACCCGCGACTCGCTGACCCCCAGCACTTCGCCAATTTCCTTGAGATTCAGTTCTTCGTCGTAATACAGCGACAACACCAACTGTTCACGCTCCGGCAAGCCAGAGATGGCCGCTGCCAATGCCGATTGGAAACGGTCGTCTTCCAGATCGCGCGAGGGCTCGAAGTGGGTAATGCCAGCGTCTTCACGCAGACCTGTATGTTCGCCGTCTTGCAACAGATCGTCGAAACTGAACAGGCGACTGCCTAAAGTGTCGCCAAGAATGCCGTAGTAATCCTCGAGACTCAATTGGAGTTCGGCCGCAACTTCTTGATCTTTAGCGTCTCTGCCTGTTCTGGCTTCAATTTTTCGGATTGCGTCACTGACCATCCGACTATTGCGATGCACCGAACGAGGTGCCCAATCGCCTTTACGTACTTCATCCAGCATAGATCCGCGTATGCGAATGCCAGCGAAAGTTTCAAAACTGGCGCCTTTGCTGGAGTCGTATTTTTTTGAGGCTTCGAGCAGGCCAATCATGCCGGCCTGAATAAGATCTTCCACCTGCACACTTGCCGGCAACCGTGCCAACAAGTGGTAGGCGATGCGTTTCACCAAAGGGGCGTAACGCTCGATCAACTGGTGCTGGGAGTCCTGCGCCTGTGCCTTGCTATACATACGGAGCCCATTGCCTGATGTCATACGGCCGTATCAGCAAGCGGTTGCTGAACCAAACGCTCCACGAAGAACTCCAGGTGTCCGCGCGGATTGGCTGGTAGCGGCCAAGTGTCGACCTTCTGTGCGATTGCCTTGAAAGCCAAAGCGCACTTGGAGCGAGGGAAGGCCTCATAAACTGCTCGTTGCTTCTGCACTGCCTTGCGTACCGACTCGTCGTAAGGCACGGCGCCGACATACTGCAAGGCAACGTCAAGGAACCGATCAGTCACCTTGGTCAGCTTAGCAAACAGATTGCGACCTTCTTGTGGGCTGTGGGCCATGTTGGCCAAAACGCGGAAACGACTCATGCCGTGGTCACGGTTGAGCAGCTTGATCAGGGCGTAGGCGTCGGTGATGGAAGTGGGCTCATCGCACACCACCACAATCACTTCCTGCGCGGCGCGCACAAAACTCACCACCGCATCGCCAATGCCGGCAGCGGTGTCGATCACCAAGACATCGAGGTTGTCGCTGATATCGCTGAATGCCTGAATCAGGCCAGCGTGCTGCATGGGCGTGAGCTGCACCATGCTTTGCGTGCCAGAAGCGGCGGGCACAATACGCACCCCGCCCGGACCTTGCAGAATGACGTCGCGAAGTTCGCACTCGCCACTGATGACATCTGCCAATGTGCGCTTGGCGGTAAGCCCCAGCAGCACATCAACGTTGGCCAGACCCAGGTCGGCATCCATCAGCATCACCCGCCGACCGAGGTCAGCCAGGGCCAGGGAAAGATTGACCGATACATTGGTCTTGCCGACGCCACCCTTGCCGCCGGTCACCGCGATCACCTGTACGGGATGCATACCCATGTTATCCACACACCTTGTCTAGCTCTGACGGGGGCCACTTGGCTGATTACGCTCAGGTCACCTACGGCAGCCTGGACGGTTAAAACATGTCTTGCTTAGCCCGCGCGACGCGACGGGTTCTGATACAAGCCGGCGAACATATCGGCCATCGCATCCTCACTTGGATCTTGAGGCGCTTGCAGACTGACTGCACGACTGACCAACTGGTGACTGCGCGGCACATGCAGATCATCTGGAATGCGCGGACCATCTGCCAGATAGGCTACCGGTAGATGCTGGCTGATAGCCAGACTTATAACTTCACCGAGACTGGTCGCTTCATCGGCCTTGGTAAGGATACAACCGCTCAAGCCGCAACGCTTATAGCTATGGTAGGCGGCCTTGAGCACTTGGCTCTGGCTCGTAGCAGCCAAAACCAGATAATTTTTCGATTTGACCCCACGACCAGCCAAGGTTTCCAACTGCATATGCAGCGCCGGGTCGTTGCCGGGCAAACCTGCGGTATCAATCAACACCACGCGCTTACGCGCCAGGGGCTCCAGCGCTTGGGTCAGGGACTGACCTGGGTCGACCTGAGTCACCGACACATTGAGAATCCGGCCCAAGGTTTTAAGTTGCTCTTGGGCACCAATGCGGTAGCTGTCCATGCTCACCAGCGCGACATGCTGAGCGCCGTATTTCAAGACATAACGCGCGGCCATTTTTGCCAGTGTAGTGGTTTTGCCCATACCAGCCGGGCCGACCAGCGCAATTACACCCCCCTCCTCCAACACTTCGACTTTTGGCGTTTTGATCGCGTGGGCCAGGTGAGCGAGGATCATGCGCCAGGCCTGACGCTGCTCAGGCACTTTGCTCACGCGCTCCAGCAGTACGCGGGACAGTTCTGCCGGCAGACCCATACGCTGCAAACGTTTCCACAGCGCAGCCTGTTGCGGGCGGCGACTCTGCATTTGCCCCCAGGCCATCGAGCCCAGCTGCACTTCAATCAGCTCACGCAGGCCATTCAATTCAAAACGCATGGCATCCAGGCTGCGTTGGTCGGTTGCCACCGCCCGCGCCGGTGCAGGCGCTGGAGCCACCGCCGCAGCGGCAGGCTTTGGCCGCTCAGGGCGAACAAACGAAGCCGGCAGTTCAGGCGCGATAATGGACTCGTTGGCAAACAGCTGGCCGTCTTTCATTTTCTCGCCAGACACGCGAGTTGCCAGGTCAGCTTGAGCCGAGACCAACATCGACTGCGTACGGCGCAGCTCAACTTCCAACTCAGGATTAGGCTGACGGGCAGGAATCATCGGCGCCTGGTAGTCCAGAGCGGCGGTCAGTTCCACGCCCCCTGCAACCCGGCGAGTGCCGATGATGGACGCATCAGCGCCCAGCTCATCGCGAACCAATTTCATAACTTGACGCATATCGGCGGCGAAAAAGCGTTTAACTTGCATGACCTAAGCCTCAGTTCAGTTCTGACCCACCGTGGCAACGATGGTGACCTGCTTGTTGTCTGGGATTTCCTGGTACGCCAACACGTGCATGGTCGGTACTGCCAACCGTGCGAACCGCGAGAGCATCGCCCGGACCGGACCGGCTACCAGCAGAATCGCTGGCTTGCCGAGCATTTCCTGGCGCTGTGCGGCGTCCACCAGGGACCGCTGCAGCTTCTCGGCCATGCTTGGCTCCAGGAGAATGCCATCCTCGGAGCCTTGACCGGCCTTCTGAAGACTGTTGAGCAATATCTGTTCCAACCTTGGTTCCAAGGTGATCACAGGCAGCTCCGGCTCTAGTCCCACAATGCTTTGCACGATTGAGCGGGACAACGCGACGCGTACCGCAGCAACCATGGCGGCGGGATCTTGACTCTTCACGTTAGTAATCGCTTCGGCGATGGAACGGATATCCCGCACCGGTACTTGCTCTTGCAGCAACGACTGCAACACCTTGAGCAAGGTCGACAACGACACCGCGCCAGGCACCAGCTCTTCTGCCAATTTTGGCGAGGCCTTGGCC
>NZ_JBBNAH010000395.1:0-4154 GCF_037994325.1 Pseudomonas sp. | reverse complement strand
CGGCATCGCCTTCCGGGCTGGCTTCGATCAGGCCTACGTGGTCGAAATCCCAGGTGACCGAACCGCTGGCGCCCATTTGGCCTTTGCGGAACAGCACGCGGATTTCGGCGACGGTGCGGTTGATGTTGTCAGTCAGGCATTCAATGATCACCGGCACTTGGTGCGGGGCGAAGCCTTCGTAGGTGGCGGAGTGAAAGGTCACGGTGTCGCCCAGCAGCCCGGCGCCTTTTTTGATCGCGCGCTCCAGGGTCTCTTTGGGCATCGAGGCCTTTTTCGACTGGTGGATAGCCAGGCGCAGCTTGGGGTTGAGGTCCGGGTCGGCGCCGTTACGCGCGGCGATCATGATTTCCTTCACCAAGCGACCAAAAATCTTGCCTCTGGCGTTGGCGGCGGCTTCTTTCGGTTTGGCTTTCCACTGTGCGCCCATGCTGGCTCTCTTGCTCTGTACTGGTTGGTAAGCGGCTCGTGGCGCGGTTTAGGGGGCCGGGAAGGCGGCAAAACCAGTGCGACGAAATAAGGATGGCGATTTTAGTCGCTCTGGCCGGCGCTGGCACCCCCTGAAATCGAGTCTCTTGTCGCATGCTCAAGCCTCGACTGTTTAACAGTTCCGGGGAAAAACGATGACAGGCATGTGTCGGCGGCAGCATTATTCGCCGTCTCGCTAAGCCCAACTCCGTCAATAAGGTGCCTTTTGGCTTATGCCCACTCCTTCTGCCTCAGTCTCGCTCGGCTACGCCGCCCTCTCGGTCAGCGGTCGGGTGCGCAGCCATAACGAAGACGCGGTGCTCTGCTGCCCAGCCCTGCAATTGTGGGCGGTGGCCGACGGCATGGGCGGCCATCAGCGCGGCGAAGTAGCCAGCGCCATTGCCCTGGATACCCTGCTGGAAGCAGTAGAGCAGGGCGAAAACCTGGAAACCGCTGCGCATAGCGCCAACGCCGCGATTATCGCCGCCGGCGCCGAAGATGCTGAGTCACAGGGTATGGGCACCACCCTGGTAGCGGTGCAGTTCAAGGGCGCGCAATTTGAATTGGCCTGGGCCGGCGACAGCCGTGCCTATCGGGTGAGCGGGCAAGGCATCGAGCAAGTCAGCCGCGACCACAGCTTGGTGCAAAGCCTGGTGGATGCCGGCGAACTCACCGCCGAAGAAGCGCGCAACCATCCGCGGCGCAATGTTGTTACCCGGTGCCTCGGCCACCCGGAGCAAGTATTGGAAGTTAGCGTGGTGCGCGGCACCCTGGCTGCCGGCGAGCTGCTGTTGTTGTGCAGCGATGGCCTAAGCGGCGAATTACGCGATGACGATATTCAGCACCTGTGCGCCAATGCCGGCACCCTGGACGAATTGGTCGAGCACTTAATTGCCAGCGCCAACGAGTCGGGCGGGCGTGACAACATTTCCTGCATCGTGATCGGCCTCGCAGTCGTGGAACAAATCGGCGCCCATCAACGGCCACAAAGTTTCCTCAGGAAACTTTTGAATTTAAGAAAACTCTGACAATTTGTTGGAAAATGCGCCGAAACTCAGCGAACCTTCGCCGGGCGCCATTCAAACCTGTTGGGCGCCACTGCCGATTTCTTTGCGCCCCATGCTCTAGAGCCTGCGGGCCAATAACTACAAGATGCGTAGTACCTCCTTATGAATGACAGCTTGCTAGAAATTCCTGGTTATCTCGTGCATGGCCGGTTGGGTAAGGGCGGCATGGCCGAGGTGTACTTGGCCACGCAGGAATCGTTGCATCGCCAAGTGGCGATCAAGGTACTGCTTAGCGCCGACGACGAAGCCTTCAGCAAGCGCTTTATTAAAGAGGGGCATATCGTTGCCTCGCTGCATCACCCCTCGATCATCACCATTTACGACATCGACCAACTGCCCGATGGCCGCTATTACCTGGCCATGGAATTTGTTGCCGGTGGCGACCTGGCCCAGCACAAAGGTGAAGTGTTCGAGGCGCAGCGCGCGTTTACCATCGTGCGGCAGATCGCCAGCGGCCTGGCCGTGGTGCACGACAAAGGCATGGTGCACCGCGATATCAAGCCGGCCAATATTTTGTTCCGCGCCGATGGCACGGCGGTGATCACCGACTTTGGCATCGCCAAAGAGCTGGACCTCAACAGCGAACTGACTCAGTTCAATGTCGCCGTCGGCAGCCCCGCCTACAGCAGCCCCGAACAGGCGCAGTGCGAACCGCTGGATGCGCGCAGCGATATCTACAGCCTGGGCGTGATCTTGCTGGAAATGCTCACCGGCGCTAACCCCTACAAAGGCTCTAGCTACACGCAAACGGTGATGAACCATGTGCAGATGGAGGCACCGGAGCTGCCCGATCACCTGCGCCAGTTTCAGCCTTTCCTCAGCCGCATGCTGGCCAAAGACCCGGATGAGCGTTTTGCCGATTGCCATGTGCTGCTGGCCAGCCTGGCCGAACTGAACGAGCAAGACCTGGATCACACCCGTATTGCGCCGGTCGTGGCCATAAAGGGCAAAGGCAAGACGACATCCCGAGGTGAGGTCAGCGAGGCGCCGTTCAATGTGCCAACGTCGAAAGTGGCGGTGAAGGTACCCAAGGTGCGCAAGGGCAAGTCCAAGCTGTGGCCGGCGCTGCTAGGCCTGGTCTTGGTCGCTGGTATTGCGGGTGTGGGTGGCTATTACTATCAGCAAAAGCAGAAAGTCGCGGAGTTTCTGACCCAGGGTGAACTGAGCCTGAACGAGGGCAAGTTGGTTGAGCCGCCGGAGCACAACGCCGACTACTTTTACCGCCAGGCGCTGCTGATTGATAAAAACAATGCAGCGGCGTTGGACGGTTTGCAGCGCGTGCTGCAGGCACGTATTGCCAACAGCCTGAACCTGGCGCAACAGGCCGCCAGCGCCGACCGCTTGATTCTGCCGGAGGGCGACAATGCGGTGTTCTATTACCAGCAAGTGCTGGGCTGGTCGCCGGGCAATGACCAAGCGCTTACAGGCTTGCAGGCGGTAGCCGAACGCTTCTTCGATTTGAGCGAAGCGGCCTACGACAAACTTCAATTCGAGCAAGCGTTGCAGCTGGTCAAAAGCGGCCTGGAAGCGCAGCCCGATAACGAGAAATTGCTGAAAAGCCTGGATGGCCACGACGAGCGCGTGCGCAAAACCCAGGAAGCCATTGCAGCTCGCGCCGCAGCAGCGAAGAAAAAAGCCGCTGCCGCAGCCGCCGCGAAAGTAACGCCCAGCCGCGCCGCGCCTGCGAGCAACAGTGCGGCCGCCGCGCCTGCCGCTGAAGAAAATAATCCGAATGTAGTCAAACGCTTGTGGAATAAACTCTTCAACTAGTGGCAAAGTGACACTCCCTTGCGCGAGGCTACGGCGGGCCTCGCCATAGGGACATTCACACCCCGCTGGCTGTCATTTCTCAAGGTCGTACCCGAACATGCTCAGGATTCATTTCAGCGACAACCGTCAGGCCCCCATCTGGTTGGTCGACGAGCGTTTCACCATCGGCCAGGACAGCCGCAACAACCTGGTGCTGGCTGACACCGATATCAGCCCCTTCCATGCGGAAATCCGCCAGGACCACGGCCTTTACTACCTCACCGACTGCGGCACCGCCGCTGGCACCTTTGTGAATGGTGAGCGGGTGGGCGCCCGTTACCAGTTGCGCTCCGACGACAAAGTGCGCATCGGCAGCCTGGAGTTGACGCTGATCGACCCGGCCAAAAGCAAACCGAAACCGGTCGCCGCGCCGCGTTGGTTTTTGCAGGTCATTACCGGCGAGCAGCATCAGGGGCATAAATTTCATGTCACCGGCTCAATGACTTTTGGCCGCTCGGTGAAGTGCGAAATGTGCTTTGGCGACCTGGAGCTGTCCCGCCGTCACGCCGAATTCTTCCTTAAAGACGAAGTGCTGGAGATCAAGGACCTGGCCTCGGCCAATGGTGTGTTTGTCAACCACCAGAAAGTCAGCATGGCCGTGCTGCAACCGGGCGACCAAGTGCGCATGGGCTCGGTGACCTTGTTGGTGATTGGGCCGAAGGTCGACATCGCGCAGGCCGACGACGAAGACGCCACCTTGTTTATGCCGATCGCCAATGTGCCGAAACCCACGGTGGTCCGCCCAGCCGTTCAGGCTGCCACGCTTAATCCGCTAAAAGTGGCGGCGGCGCAGGCTGCGGTACAGGTGCAGGA
>NZ_JBBNAH010000394.1:0-3012 GCF_037994325.1 Pseudomonas sp. | reverse complement strand
AAGCGAGTTGGGGTGGTCATGTGGGGCTCCTTCACTAGCAGGTGAGTTAGGGGCCAGGGACTGTTCCAGCGAGCGGTAGTGCTCGATTTTTTCTTGCAAGGCGACGGCCGCTTGTCGCATCGCTTCGATATTGGCCTGCACCTCGCTGAGGTGCGTTTGCAACATCTGGCGGCGCGGTGAAACCGTTGCATCCCCGGCGCTTCGTAGCGTTGCGAACGCCTGCATTTTGCTGATGGGCATGCAGGTGGTGCGCAAGCGCAATAGGAACTCGATCCAGGCCATATCCGTTGCCGCATAACGCCGTTGCCCACCGGCGGCACGCCCGACCGGCGCAATCAGGCCGATACGTTCGTAATAACGCAGAGTGTGGGCGCTAAGGCCGGTGCGCTTGGCGACTTCGTCAATGGTCAGATGGGGTTCCATAACTCGATCCTAAAAGTTTGAGCGTGCTCTAAGTCAACGGCTTTCTGCCTTGGTGCAAACCCTTAGCGAAATGGCCGAGGCATTGGTCAAGGCCGCCAAGCAGGGCAAGCCTAAGTTACAAAGCCGATTAGCCAAGCGTGCAGAGAAGGGGGCTTGCACCCTTTTTTGTGCACTGGCGGAATGAACCGTTGGCGGTTTTTCGCCTTGTTCGCTCGCCGCTTAAGTGCTGTGGAGGACTACAATCGGCCAACAGCTGCCGGTCGTCACAGGCAGCATTCGGCCGAACGAAACCGTTTTTTACTGCCCATCACGGCAAGCCAACTGGATCACTCATGGACGTTATGAAACCTGGCCCGCAACTGCGCTACGCCCTCCTGATTCTCACCTCGATGTTGTGCTTTACCTTGACGGTGCTCGCCGCTATGAAAGCGTCGGTTTACGGTCATGTATACGGGCAGCTTCGGTTAATCACCTTACCCCTGCTGGGCACACTGCCCCTGATAGCCTGGCTACTGCACAAGCCCATGCGAAATCCCCATTTCGTTGATTTCAGCCGGCAGTTCTATAGCGGTATTTTCACAGCCATCGTGCTTGCGATGGTGGCGCTTATCGCAATCAACCTGCTGGCCCCACAGTTCGTTTCCAACCGTTCCTATCGCAGTGTCGCCGGCTCTGGCGTGTACCTGCTGATCGGCTTTTGGCTGTGGCATTTCACCGTTGTGCGGCGTTACCGGAAACAACCACAGCTAAAAGAGCACAAGCGCTGAAACGATCTAGCCTGGTGAACACAGCCCCCCATGAAAAGCGGTCTGGCGTTTGGTTCATATACGTCTGCTACTGGGCGGTTGCGACCACTGCTGGCTAGCCATCCTTGGTCTCTGACAAGTGGAGGGCTTCCATAAGCACCATCGCTACCTGCAGCCGCCACCCCAGGAACACAGGAAAGCTAGTCGGGCCAAAAAAACGCTCAGACTTGGAGTTATGTGGGCCACCCGAGTGAGGCTTCAAGTTGCAAAGAACCCGGGGGCACGCGTTTAGTCAGTAAGTGTGGCCAACACCTTTCCGTCTCTACGCTGCACGATGCTCTTAGGCGCTACCGGCTGCGAGCCGTCGACGCCCAGAGGCGGGGTTATCAACCAAGCACCCGGATAGTCTTTGCGGACATGCAGCGGATTGAAGCGGATAGCGCTTGCCGTCGCATAACGGCGCTCTGCGAGTGTTCCCTCGTTCGAAAGCACTGCACGTCTGACTTCATAGAGTTTTCGCTCTGCGTCGAGGGCAATACTGGCATCCGCAAGCTCGAAATTATCGATACTCACGGACACGCCTTCCGGCATATCGAGAACCCACCTGTCGGAGTCTACAAACCCATCGGCATACAAGTTGCCAGTTGAAGCACGGAGCGACGTGCCGTTGGGCAAGGCGATGCCATCGACTACATTGCCATCGGCGAGGGTACAGTTGCTAAAGGCTAATACGCCTCCATCAGGCTTGAGTTGAAACTCCACTGGTTTCAGCGCATCGCACCGCCAGCCGTTCTGCATCGTCGTGCCGTGGCCGGTTATCCGCATGTTCTCTGGCGTGAAGCCCACAATTTCGTATTTTTCGTTGGTTTGAATCGCGATGTAGCGGGCTACCTCTACGGCATCAATATCGACAATACGCACAGGGCTCGGAAATACGGCTCGTTTGAAGGATTCCCGCTGATCCGCAACGGCCAATTCCAGTTTCGTGCCTTTGGGCATGTCGATTTGGCCAAGGGACATCGGCTCAGGCAGTTCCGGGCGATAGCTTGCCGCTCTCTCCCGTTCATAACTACGCACCTGGAGATAAAAAAACGCGGACTGCCACAGGGTAAAAACTGCACACACGGTGACGAGCGTATAGGGCAGGAGGACGGGCCGGCGCCAGCGACCTGTGGCATATCGAACCACCAGCCGTATCGTCCACCCGAACCAGAAAAGCGTCGCGGCGAACAAGAAGGCAAGGCAAAGCAGTAGTTCGACGGGGGGCAGTGCCACGGGGATCATACGAGCCAAACTTCCTTTATGGGTCGAACTATCGCAACGGTCTGGAGCCATGGGCTGACTCACCAACAGCCCGAAAGTGTTTTTAACACACTCTCGGCCGTTTCCTGCCCTTCATGAGGGGCAGGAACCGGCCAATAGCGGCCTTTAAAAACCGATAAAAGCTCTCCTACACCCCTATGACTACGACAGTTGTCCAGCCAGCAAAAAACTGGACGAACGTTGCCATCGCTGAATAGGGAATTAGTGTGGCTACGCGAACTAGCTTTGATCCGGTTTGAGATTTGTAGACGAAAACGTTGCCGATTATGAATCCAGCGATAGCTGGAAGGATCACTAGTAAAAGCATGAGCCAGCTTTTTCCCACTGCGGTCATCGGCGATGTGACTGCTACCGTGATAACGGCAACGAAGTAGGCGGCAATCATTATCCCTAGAGGGAATGTAAACAGGATGAGGTCGTAAAGGCTGAAACCAGATTTTCTAGGACGCTGCATTATTTCTACCTTCCATGGAGTACTAAATTTTCGCGGCTGATTCTGGATGGCTGCCAAGGTTAAGTG
>NZ_JBBNAH010000393.1:0-3148 GCF_037994325.1 Pseudomonas sp. | reverse complement strand
CTCCACGCCTGGTTCCCCGCCTGCGCGGGGACGACGGGTGTGGGGACAATGTTTACCAGGCGCCAACCTAAACATACTCAGATTTGAATTTAAGCCAGCATCGCCCCTGTGTGACTCTGCTAAGCATCTGTTTACAGAGCATTTCTATTGAGCACTTCGCTTCCTATCGAACTGGCCTTTTGGGCGTTGTGGCACTGCCGCCACGCACGCCCGCCAGATGCTGCTCCTCTCTGATCGGGCATCCGCCCACTACGTGTCTGCACGTTTCCTGCATAGCCGCTAAGCACTTAGCACAGACGCCTTTATGGCTGTTCGTCGGTGCGCGGCTGTCTGCCCGCTGCTTTAGCGCCGGGCGCCAAAAGAGAGAGCACCATGAGCTTTGCCAGCCCCCGCTTTGATCAACCCGAACACGCCTTAGATTTCCTCGAACAGAACCCCGATATCGAGATGTTCGAGCTGTTTATCATCGACAACAACGGCGTGCCGCGCGGCAAGCTGCTGCACCGCGATGAACTGCTGGCCGTGTACCAAACTGGCCGGCCGCTACCGAGCACCATCCTTGGCCTGACCATCAACGGCGACGACGTGGAAAACTCCGGGCTGGTCTGGGATGTCGGCGATATCGACTGCCGTGCGTACCCGGTGGCCGGCAGCCTCACGCGTTTGCCCTGGCGCCTGATACCGACTGCCGCTGTGCAGGTCAGCATGCACCCGGAGGAGGGCATGCCGGCGGCAATTGCCGACCCACGACGTTTGCTGGAAAAAGTCATCAACGATCTGCAAGCCGACGGCTACTACCCGGTCATGGCCGCTGAGCTGGAGTTCTACCTACTCGACCAGAAACGCGACGCCCATGGTCGCCCACAACCGGCGCTGGACGCCGACGGCGGTCGCCCTTACAGCACTCAGGTGTATGGCCTGCGCGAGCTGGAGCAGATCGAACCGTTCCTCGCCGACCTCTACGCTGCCTGCAAAGCCCAAGGTATTCCGGCGCGCACGGCGATTTCTGAATACGCCCCTGGCCAAGTGGAAATCACCCTGGAACACCGCGCCGACGCCCTGCAAGCCATGGACGAGGCGGTGCGCTACAAACGCCTGGTTAAAGGCGTGGCGCACAAACACGGTATGGCTGCCTGCTTTATGGCCAAGCCCTTCGACCATATCGCCGGCACCGGCATGCATATGCACGTGAGCCTGGCGGATAAAGACGGCAATAACCTGTTCGCCAGCGAAGCGCCGGAGGGCACGCCGCTATTGAAGCAGGCGGTCGGCGGCATGCTCTCGACCTTGCTCGACTCGCTGCTGTTCTTCTGCCCCAACGCCAACTCCTACCGCCGCTTCCAAGCCAACAGCTACGCACCATTAGCGCCGACCTGGGGCATCGACAACCGCACCGTGAGCCTGCGTGTGCCGGGCGGCCCGGCCAATAGCCGGCATATCGAACACCGTATCTGCGGCGCCGATGCCAACCCCTACCTGGCCGCTGCGGCAATCCTTGCCGGCATTCACCGTGGCATTCGTGAACAGCTCGACCCCGGCGCCCCCATTGAAGGCAACGGCTACGCCCAAGCCACTGACGTGCTGCCCACCGATTGGTTGACCACGCTGCGCGCCATGGAGAAATCCGCCTGGGCCCGTGACGCCTTTGGCGCGCCGTTCCTCGGCGTGTATCTGGCGATGAAAAACGCCGAATACCGCCAGTTTATGGGCGAGGTTGGCGAGCAAGACTGGCGCTGGTACCTGCAACAGGCCTGATATTTTTCGCAGATCTTGGATTACCGCTATGACTTCCCAACGCAGCAATTCCTACTACACCGCCACCCTTAACGGCGAAACCAGTTACCCGCGCCTGGAAGGCGAAATACGCGTCGACGTGGTCATTATCGGCGGCGGTTTTACCGGCGTTTCCACTGCCCTGGAACTGGCCGAACGTGGCCTGAGAGTGGCGATTATCGAAGCGAAGAAAATCGGCTGGGGCGCCACCGGCCGCAACGGTGGCCAGGTCACCGGCAGCCTGTCGGGCGATGAAGCCATGCGCAAACAAATGCGCGCCAAGCTCGGCGATGACGTCGACGACTTTATCTGGAACCTGCGCTGGCGCGGCCACGAAATCATTAAAAAGCGCGTGGAGAAATACAACATCCAGTGCGACCTCAAACACGGTCACCTGCACGCTGCATACAAGCCCAGCCATATGGAAGGCCTCAGAGCCAACTACGATGAAGCCGTGCGCCGCGGCATGGGTGATGACGTGCGTATCGTCAGCGCCGCCGAGATGCCCAGCCTGCTGGAAACCACCATCTACCACGGCGCCCTGCACAACAAACGCAATATGCACCTGCACTCGCTCAACCTGTGCCTGGGCGAAGTGCGCGCCGCCGAAAGCCTTGGCGCCTTGGTATTTGAAGAGTCGCCGGTGCTGGACATCATCCACGGCGACTTGCCCGTGGTGGTGACCGAATACGGCCGCGTGGTCGCCAACTCCGTGATCCTCGCCGGCAACGCCTACCACAAGCTGGAAAAACGCAAAATGGCCGGCATGATCTTCCCGGCCTCGGGCGGCATTGTCGTCACCAAGCCGCTGGGCGAGGAGGTGGCGGCCAAGCTCAACCCGCAAGACCTGGCCGTGTACGACTGCCGTTTTGTCCTCGACTACTACCGCATGACCGCCGACAAACGTCTGCTGTTTGGTGGGGGCGCCAACTACTCCGGGCGTGACTCGCGGAACATCGCCGGCGAACTGCGCCCAGCCATTGAACACACATTTCCACGGCTGAAAGGCGTGGAGATTGAGTTCCAGTGGAGCGGCATGATGGGCATCGTCATCAACCGCATACCGCAACTGGGCAAGCTGTCGAAGAACGTCTGGTATGCCCAGGGTTATTCAGGGCATGGCGTGGCGACTACGCATATTGTTGGCGAGATCATGGCCAACGCCGTGACCGGCTCGATGGAGAAGTTCGACACCTTTGCCGGGGTTAGCCATATCCGCTTGCCGTTTGGTGATTGGGTGGGCAATCAGATGCTGGCGGTGGGGATGTGGTACTACCAGATGTTGGAGCGTTTACGCTGAGACGTGGGCTTGGCGCCCTCCGTGGCGCGCTTTTTCGTAGGGTGTGCCGGTCCGCGTACGGTGTGCGCATCAGCC
>NZ_JBBNAH010000392.1:0-9642 GCF_037994325.1 Pseudomonas sp. | reverse complement strand
GTTCAGCCACTTGGTTAAGCAGGCGGTGCTGCTCGATCATGTCTGGCGTTTCGAACAACGAGCGGGTGTACATAAACTCCCAGTGCAGCGACAGGCTTTTGCGTTTGAGCTTGGTCACGTCGAGGCTTTTCGGGTCGTCGATCAGCGCCAGCTTGCCTTGCGGTGCCAGGGCTTCGATCAGTTGGTCGAGGTGCTGTTCGGTGTTGGTCAGGCTCGCTACATGGGTCACTTGGCCGACGCCAATGCGCTTGAGCTCTTCAGCCAGCGGCTTGCTGTGGTCAATCACATGGTGGGCGCCCAGTTCACGCACCCAGTCTTTGGTTTCGGCGCGCGAAGCGGTGCCAATAACCGTAAGGTCGGTGAGCTGACGGGCTAACTGCACCAGAATTGAACCCACGCCACCGGCGGCGCCAACGATCAACAGGCTGTGTTTTTTGCCGCTGTTGCCGGGCACAACTTGCAGGCGTTCGAAGAGCAATTCCCAGGCAGTGATGGCGGTCAGGGGCAGGGCGGCGCTTTGGGTAAAGCTGAGGTTTTTCGGCATATGGCCGACGATGCGTTCGTCCACCACGTGTAATTCGCTATTGGCGCCGGCGCGGTTAATGGCGCCGGCGTAGAACACCTTGTCGCCGACTTTGAACAGACTCACTTCACTGCCCACGGCTTTCACCACGCCGGCTACATCCCAGCCCAAGACTTTCGCTTCGCCATTTTCCGGCGCGACGTTCTGGCGAATTTTGGTATCCACCGGGTTAACGGAAATGGCCCGTACCTCGACCAGCAGGTCGCGGGGCAGCGGGGTAGGGGCAGGCAGTTCGATGTCCTGCAGAGCGGCTTCGTTGTCGATGGCCAGGGGTTGGTAGTAGGCAATGGCTTTCATAAGGACGGCTCCGAAAACTAGAGGGGTAAGGGCTGACCAGCAGGGTCTGCTATTTCACTGACGGGAAAAACCGCGTAGAAGCTGAGGCTCTTTCAACTCATCATTGATAATCGCCGGCCAAGGATTTGATCATGCTGCGCCTGGATGACCTGCAAATCGTGGTACGTACCGCTGACCTCGGCAGCCTGTCGGCGGCGGCGCGTGATCTGGATGTTTCGCCAGCGGTGGCCAGCGCCGCGCTGAAACGCTTGGAGCAACAGTTGGAGGTGCGCTTGTTTGCACGCTCCACCCGCAGCTTGCGCATGACGCCCGAGGGCGAGCAATTTCTAGGCTATGCCCGCGCGGCTTTGCAAAGCCTAGACGATGCGCAGCAGCAATTGGCCGGTCGTAAGGTAGACATTAGTGGGGTGCTGCAAATTTCCGCGCCCTCGGATTTCGGTCGTAATGTGCTGCTGCCCTGGCTTGATGAGTTCCAGTTGGAGCACCCGTTACTGCATGTGCGCCTGCTGCTTGGCGACCGCAATGCCGACCTGTTTCGCCAGCCGGTGGATATCGCCATCCGCTACGGCGCCCCGGAAGATTCCAGCCTGGTGGCGTTGCCCATGGCGCCCAACAACCGCCGCGTACTCTGTGCCTCGCCGGCGTATCTGCAACAACACGGCGAGCCGCAGCGTATCGACCAACTGGCCCAGCACAATTGCTTGCTGTATATGCTTGGCGGCCGCTTGCACGAGCGTTGGCGCTTTATCGATGGCAAGCGCGAACTCAGCGTGACGGTGGGCGGCAACCAGGTCAGTGACGATGCCGATGTGGTGCGCCGTTGGGGCGTGGCCGGGCGCGGGGTGATGTACAAGTCGTGGCTGGACGTGGCCGCCGACGTGCACGCCGGGCGCCTTAAAGTGCTATTGCCGGAGCTACGTGGCGAGCCGGCGGCACTTAACCTAATCTGCACCCACCGCGCCCAACTGAGCAAAACGGTGTACTTGCTGCGTGAATTTATCCAACAGCGTTGTAGCCAACTCCTCAAAAGCAAACCCTGGGGTAACTGAGCCCTGCGGCAATCCGGGACTTGTCATCACGCGTCCCGGTGGTAGAGTCGCGGCCATGAACCCTGCCCAAACCAACCGCTCCCTTGTTGCCTGGCTGCTGTACTTCAGCGTGCTATTCAATGTGCTCGCCTGCGGAATTGGCCATGGGCAGATGCTCGGCTTGAGCCTTAACGGTATCGGCGGCGCTTTTTGCTCGGCGGATAACAGCGCCGGCCCTACGCTGGATTCGGGCAGCGGCTCGGTCAACGACAGCGCGGCCAGCACCCCTTTCAATTGCCCACTGTGTGGCGCCGTCGGTTTAGGCCTGGCGCTGCTGTTTGCCCTGAGTTGGTTGCTGCCCGCGCGGCGTGATCGATTGCCCGCCTGGGAACCTCGCAGCAAAGCCCCACCGCGTTATTCCTGGCCCTCGGCCAACCCTCGCGCTTCTCCTCTCTGAACCCAGGTGTGCGGTTAACCCTGTGTTGATTTCGATTGTTCGGAGAATTCGTATGACCCTGCTTAAATCCCTGTTTGTTGCTGCCTTGCTGAGTGTGTCCTTTGCCGCCGTTGCCCATGAATACGAAGTGGGCGAGCTGCATATCGACCACCCGTGGTCGCGGGAAATGCCGCCGAGCGCACCCACCGCCGCGGCCTATTTCATCATCCATAACAAAGGCGCTACGGCTGATCGCCTGGTGTCGGTGGACACCCCGTTTGCCGGCAAAGCAGAGATGCATGAACACGTCGACCAGAACGGCTTGATGAAAATGCAGCAGGTGCCCTTCGTTAACGTACCCGCTGGCGGCGAAGCGACCTTTGCGCCCATGGCCTACCACGTGATGCTGTTTAACCTGAAACAGCAGGGCAAAGACGGCGAGCGTTTTCCCCTGACCCTGCATTTTGAGAAAGCGGGCGCGGTCACCGTGCAAGTGGCGGTGCAAAAAGAGGCGCCTGCCGCACAGCACGATATGTCGCAACACCAACAATAAAATCGGCCAGGAGAGTTCCGCATGAGCACCGCTCCTGTGTCGTTCTACAACCAGGCCTGGCGCTGGCACTTCTATGCCGGCCTGTTTGTCATTCCGTTCATGATTATGTTGTCGGTGACCGGCATCATTTACCTGTTCAAACCCCAGCTCGATAACCTGATGTACGCCGACCTCTTACAGGTCAATCCGATAGGCCAAACCCTAAGCGCCGAGCAACAACTGGCGCGGGTGCAAGCGGCTTATCCACAGGCAGCGATCAGCCAATACCTGCCGCCTGTGGATACGCAGCACAGCGCGCAGTTCGTGCTGACCGAGGGCGGGCGCAAGCTCAATCTGTTTATCGACCCCTACAGCGGCATTGTGCTCGGTAGCCAGGATGCGCAAAACAACCTGCAAGCCCTGGCCCGCGCGCTGCACGGCGAGCTGCTGATCGGCGCCGTGGGTGATCGGCTGGTGGAGTTGGCGGCCGGTTGGGGCGTGGTGCTGGTAGTTTCCGGCCTGTACCTGTGGTGGCCACGTGGCAGCTGGGGCGCCGGGGTGTTGTGGCCGCGTATGGCCGCGCGCGGACGGCTGTTCTGGCGCGATGTGCATGCCGTCACCGGCTTCTGGGGCTCGCTGCTGTTGCTGTTTATGCTGCTCACCGGCATGACCTGGACTGGCTTCTGGGGCAAGAGTTTTGCCGGGGCTTGGAACCATTTTCCGGCGGCCATGTGGGACGACGTACCTAAGTCCGGAATGGAATCGCGCAGCCTTAACACGGCCGACTCGCAGACCGTGCCGTGGGCGGTGGAAAACACCCCGCTGCCGGCGTCTACCGCGCCAGCGGTCGATCCCCACGCCCTGCACAACGGCCACAATATGGCCGACATGGTGCCGGCGGCGAGCGGGCAAATCCCCCTGCAGCAGGTGGTCGATATCGCCCAAGCCAAAGGCGTCACGCCCGGCTATAGCATCACCCTGCCGCAGGGCAAAGACGGTGTGTACACCATCGCCGTATTTGCCGACGACCCGCGCAACGACGCCACCCTGCACGTCGACCAATACAGCGGCCAGGTGCTGGCCGATGTGCGTTGGCAGGACTACAACCTGGTGGCCAAGAGCGTGGAAACCGGGGTGATGCTGCACGAAGGCAAACTGTTTGGCCTGGCCAATCAGCTGCTGATGTTGGCGGTGTGTTTGCTGATTTTGCTCAGCTCGGTGAGTGGGCTGGTGATCTGGTGGAAGCGTCGGCCGCAAGGCAAATTGGGCGTGCCGCCGTTACGCCATGATTTGCCGCTGTGGAAGACGGCGGTGGTGATCATCATTGCCCTGGGCGTGGCGTTGCCGTTGGTGGGGATGTCGCTGGTGGTGATTGGTTTGCTGGATTGGTTGCTGATTTCGCGGCGTAAGCAGGTGGCGGTAGCGTAGGCCGCCTGCCCTCACCCCCAGCCCCTCTCCCGCAAGCGGGAGAGGGGAGCTAACTGGCGGCCGGCATATGATCTGCTTTTGCCTTTAGTCCCCTCGCCCCTCGGGGAGAGGGTGAGGGGCAGGCCCAGTGCCGATCTTGAATCAGCCCTTCACCAACCGCGCGTCCAAACTATTTTGCGCGAGCTTTTTGGCCTGCTCTTCGTTCATGCCCAGGTGTTCGTGCAGGGCCATAAAGTTCTCGGTCACATAACCCCCAAAGTAGGCCGGGTCATCGGAGTTCACCGTTACCTTTACGCCCTGTTCGAGCATGTCGAGGATGTTGTGCTGGCCCATATGCTCGAACACGCACAGCTTGGTGTTGGACAGTGGGCAGACGGTGAGCGGGATCTGCTCGTCGATGATGCGCTGCATCAAGCGCGGGTCTTCGCTGGCGCGCACGCCGTGGTCGATGCGGCTGATTTTCAGCAGGTCCAGTGCTTCCCAGATGTATTCGGGTGGGCCTTCTTCGCCGGCATGGGCGACGGTTAAAAAGCCTTCGCTGCGGGCTCGGTCGAATACGCGCTGAAACTTGCTCGGCGGGTGACCCATTTCCGAGCTGTCCAAACCCACGGCAAAAAACGCGTCGCGAAACGGCAGGGCCTGGTCGAGGGTTTTTTGCGCCTCGTCTTCGGGCAGGTGCCGCAGAAAGCTCAGGATCAAGCCGCTTTCCACGCCCAATTGTTCACGACCATCTCTAAGCGCGCTGGCAATGCCATTAAGCGCCACTTCAAAGGGAATGCCACGGTCGGTATGGGTTTGCGGGTCGTAGAAGGGTTCGGTGTGAATCACGTTCTGCGCTTTGCAGCGTTGCAGGTAGGCCCAGGTCAGGTCGTAGAAGTCCTGCTCGGTGCGCAGTACGTCAGCGCCCTGGTAGTAGAGATCGAGAAACTCTTGCAGGTTGTTGAACGCATAGGCGCTGCGCAGGGTTTCCACATCGTTCCACGGCAGGGCGATTTTGTTGCGTTCGGCCAGGGCGAAGAGCAATTCCGGCTCCAGCGAGCCTTCCAGGTGCAGGTGCAGTTCGGCCTTGGGCAAGGCATTGAGCCAGTCGTACATGGGTAAATACCTTGTGCTGAAAAACGTGCCGGGCAGTTTAGCTGACCAGCAGGACAGAATCTCCTGCAATCCTCTTGCCGCTTACGGTTGGCAGCGCTGGCAGGGCCGCTTAAGCTGCCGCAACATTTTGTTGCCAAGGAACGCCAACACCCATGCTTGCCCACCTCAAAGACGAAAAAATGCTGCTGATCGCCATTGTGGCGGTGGCAATCGCCTATCCGTTGGAGCACACGTTGCTGCACTCCGGCCAGGGCGTAGCGCTGATCAGCGCGCTGGTGCTGGTGGGGGCGATTATCTGCGCCTCGATGCGCGTGGCGCACCATGCCGAGCTGCTCGCCCACCGCGTTGGCGACCCCTACGGCACCATGATCCTCACCTCCGCCGCCGTGCTGGTGGAAGTGGTGGTGCTGGGCATCATGATGAGCAACGAAGCCTCACCGACCCTGGTGCGCGACACCATCTATTCAGCGGTCATGCTCGATATCAACGGCATTCTCGGCCTGGCGGCGCTGATCGGTGGCATCAAGCACGGCGAGCAGCCGTATAACGACGACTCAGCCAAGAGCTATAGCGTGATGATCCTCACCGCCATGGGTATTTCCATGGTGGTGCCGGAGTTTGTGCCCGAGGGGTCGTGGAAGGCCTATTCGGCGTTCACCATTGTCATGATGATCATGCTCTACGCCCTGTTTCTGCGCATGCAGGTTGGCCCGCACAGTTACTTTTTCAGCTACAGCTACCCGGAAAAACGCCGCGCCAATCCCGAAGACGAGCAGCATGACAGCAAAACCCTGTCCATCAGCCTGCTGGTGGTGGGCGTGGTGGTGATCGGTGCCTTGGCTGAAGTGATGTCCAAAACCCTCGACCTGGGCCTGGAAGGCACCGGCGCACCGCCCGTGCTGGCAGCCCTGTTGGTGGCAGCCATTTCTGCGGCGCCGGAAATTCTCACCGCCCTGCGCGCGGCCATGGCCAACCGCATGCAGTCGGTGGTCAATATCGCTTTGGGCGCTTCGTTGTCGACGGTGATTCTGACCGTGCCGGTAATGGAAGGCATCGCCCTGTACACCGGCCAGCCGTTCATCATGGCCATGACGCCGATTCAGTCGGTGATGATCTTTATCACCCTGATCGTCGCCGCCATTAACCTCAACGACGGCGAGACCAACGCCATTGAAGGCATGACCCACTTCGCCTTGTTTGCCACCTTCTTGATGCTGACCTTTATCGGCCTGTGATATCGCTTGTCTCCCCTCGCCCGTATACGGGAGAGGGGCCGCGGGAGAGGGCGGGGTTACCAAGGAATGCTGGTGCCCTGGTAATCAATAAACCGGTGGCCGCCCTGGCCAGCCTGCTTATTAATTTGCTCGACCAAGCCCTTGCAACTGGTCTGCACATCCAGCGGTGCGCCTTCGCCACCCATGTCGGTTTTCACCCAGCCTGGGTGCAGTGACAGCACGGTCAAACCGCTGTCTTCCAGCTCGCAGACAAAGCTATTGGTCATCGAGTTCAGCGCGGCCTTGCTGGCCTTGTACAGGGCCATGTTGTTGCCCTCGGGAATGGCCACACTACCGAGCACCGAGCTCATAAACGCCAACACGCCACTGGCACTTTTCACCTGCGGGGCGAAGCGTTGGGCGAGGCGGATTGGGGCGATGGCGTTGGTGAAAAACAGTTGGCCGATCTCTTCGATCGTGGCCTGTTCCACTGATTGGTGAGCGGGGCCAGAGACGCCTGCGTTGATAAACAGCAGGTCAAACACCTGGCCTTGGAGGCGCTGCTGCAGGGCGCTGACTTGTGCGCCGTCGTTGATATCCAGTTGTTCGATCTTCACGCCCGGTAAAGCCTGTAACGCCTCAACGCCGGCCTGGCTGCGTACGCTGGCCGTTACCTGCCAACCATCGGCGTGCAGTTGCTGCACCAAGCCCAAGCCGAGGCCGCGCGAGGCGCCAATGATCAATGCGGTTTTTGCCTGTGTCATATCCGGTTCCTGTTTTCAGGGGTAGGGGAAACAGGATAGCGGGTCGGAGCGCGTATGTACGACACGGGGCTAGTCTTCGCAGCGGCATACCTGGGTCCCCGCCTGCGCGGGGACGACGGTGTTATTGCTATTTTCACCGTCACTCCCGCGTAGGCGTCGGTCCTCTCGCAGGTTGTTCTGCTACACCGCCTCTTGCTCGCGGATATAGGCGTAGGTATCGGCAAACCGCGACAGCAAGTAGGCAACGCTGGTGGTGGCGGGGTATTTCGGTGGGTTGCTGGCATCCGAGCAGCCGGGCAAACAGCTGATTTCGGTATCCGGATGGGGCTCGGCAAAGAACGGCATGGAGTAGCGGTCCACGCCCAAGGGCGAGATCACCCGGTGCGGGGTCGACTTGTACCGGTCGTTGCTCCAGCGCGCCATCATGTCGCCGAGGTTGACCACAAAGGTGCCGGCAATCGGCGGCGCATCGATCCATTCGCCTTGTACGTTTTGCACCTGCAAGCCGCCGGCATCGTCCTGGTACAGCAGGGTGATGCAGCCGTAGTCGGTGTGCGCGCCGGCGCCTTGTTGTTCGGCGCTGCTGGCGGTGTGGCGCGGTGGGTAGTGGATCATGCGCAGCACGCTAATGGGTTCGTTAAAGCGCACATCGAAGAAGTCGCGCTCAATGCCCAGGGCAATGGTCATGGCCCGCAGCAGGGTTTTCGCCAGTTCCTGCATATCGCTGTAGTGCTGTTCCATCAGCGCCTCCCAGCCGAGCTGGTCGGGGTGGCGGTTGGGGCCGCGCAGGGGCTTGCCGGCCAGCACTTCAGGGTGCTCGGCGGGCATATGAAAGCCCATGTCGAAGGTTTCTTTCAGGTCGCTCGGCTTGGTGGGGTCGAGCTGTTCGGTGGCGATTCCGCCGTAGCCGCGGTGGTGTTCGCTGCTGGTGATATCGATGCGCAGTTTTTCCGCTTCGCTGCTGGCGAAAAAGGTCTTCGCGGCGTTGAGCAAGGCGTCGATGCGTTCGGGGCTGATGGGGTGGCCCTTGATATAGAAAAAGCCCCAGTCGCGGCAGGCGGCGTCGATCTGTTGGGCGACAGTTAGCCAGCCGGCGTCGTCGCTCCCGTAGAGCGGGGCGATATCAATAATAGGCAGTGAATTGGGCATGGTGGCTCCAAGAAGGTTGTTGCTTCAGGTCTTCTCGTACCCATAGCGAAGAGGCGGTTCTGCTGAGTTTCAGCAGGGACGGCACAGATAGCGAATGTAAAAAGGCACCCCGAGGGGCGCCCTTGTGCAGCGATGTTACTTACTTCGGCAATTCGGCTTTTACATTTTCCACGTAGTAGTTCATCGAGGCCAATTCAGCTTCGGTGGCCACTACGCCAGCGGGGATTTTAACCGCGCCAGTCTGGTCTATGATCGGACCGGTGAACGGGTGGAAGGCGCCGGATTTGATATCGGCAATGATCTTCTCGGCTTCGGTTTTTACCTCGGCCGGCACCACAGTGCTGATTGGCAATTCCACGGTGCCGTCATCCAGGCCACCCCAGAAGTCTTGCGATTTCCACGTGCCATCCAGCACCGATTGGGTGGCCTTGATGTAGTGCGGACCCCAGTTGTTAACGATGGAAGTCAGCACCGCTTTCGGGCCGAAGTGGGCCATGTCCGAGGCGTAACCCACCGAGTAAACACCACGGCGTTCCGCCGTTTGAATCGGTGCCGGGCTGTCGGTGTGCTGGAAGACTACGTCCACGCCTTGGTCGATCAGGGCGTTGGCAGCGTCGGATTCTTTGCCCGGATCAAACCAGGAGTTGACCCACACCACTTTCATTTCGGTGCCGGGGTTGTACTTGTCCAGGGCCAGTTGGATGGCGTTGATATCGCGGATAACTTCCGGAATCGGGAACGAGGCAACGTAGCCGACTTTTTTGGTTTTGGTCATTTTTGCCGCGAGGAAACCACCGACATAGCGCCCTTCATAGGTGCGTGCCAGGTAGGTGCCCATGTTCTTGTCCTGCTTGTAGCCGGTGGCGTGTTCGAAGATCACGCCGGGGAATTGCTTGGCCACTTTCAGGGTTGGGTTCATGTAGCCAAACGAGGTGGTGAAGATCAGCTTGTAGCCACCTTTGGCCATATTGCGGATCACCCGCTCGGCGTCGGCGCCTTCGGGTACGTTTTCCACAAAACTGGTATCAACCTTGTCGCCCAGGGCCTCGGCCATCGCTTTGCGGCCTTGCTCGTGCTGATAGGTCCAACCGTGGTCGCCCACTGGGCCGATATAAA
>NZ_JBBNAH010000391.1:0-1470 GCF_037994325.1 Pseudomonas sp. | reverse complement strand
AGTGCTCATTAACTCGTATCCCTGTCGTTAGTGGCGGCTCCTGATAGTCAAGGGCAGCGGTGCACGCCTTTAGCAAATGGCACGGCTGAGTATGCAAAAAGCAGAGGCGCTTGCGTACCCCTTCGTTTTATCAGGAGGCACTGTTTTCTGACGGGGTATTTCGCAACTAAGTTGCACCGTGTTCAAACCGCAGACTTACCGCCCAGCAGCTTGAACCAGAAGCTGACTTCGCCGCCCCGTTCATCGCGCAGCATTTGTGGCGACAGATCGTCAGCACGGTCGGCCAGCAGCCTGCGCCAAGCGGGCAATTGCACCAGACGTTCATCGTCACCACCTTCGCTGAGTTGTCGCGCCACTTGCACCACATCAACCAAGTCGGCGCTGCCTTCGTGCTGGCGTTGCCAGGCGCTGCGGTGGCGGGCGCAGTCGACCAGCATGGCCGGCAAGCGCCAGGCGGTCAGCACAATTACCCCGATATCCGCCGACAGTTGCTCGCACAAGCTTTGCAATTCAGGCGGTTCACGGGGCACCTCGGGCCAACGTTCCAGTTCGTCGAGCAGGGGCAGGCTGCCGATGTCCTGCAACAGACCGCCGAGCATGGCGTCTTCCATTGGCAGGCGCGTGAGTTGTTGGGCCAGGCACGCACAGTAAGCACCGCACAGCAAAGCGGCGTTCCACCGTGTGCGAAAAACCTTAATCAGCACCGGTTCGAGGCTGGTAAACAGGTGCTCGACGGCAAACGTCAGCACCAGGTTGTTGACCCGTTGCATGCCGATGCGCGACACCACTTCTTGCAGGTTCACGCCCTGGCGCACGTTGCGCAGCATCGGGCTGGAAGCGAACTGTAATAGGTAGGCGGCCAACGGCGGATTGCTGTGTAACAGGCGGGTGACTTGTTCCAGCGAGGCGTGTTCCGAGTCCAATAACTTGCGCAAGCGCAACGAGGTTTCCGGCATTTGCGGAACTTTGGCGCTGCCTTTAAGAAAGTTTGAATACAACGAAAACTTCAGACCTTCGTGGCGGTTCTCCATGGGGGCTTTCTCCTGGTCTGCCTGAACTACAAGCGTAGTAAGCATTTGGCCAGGCGACCGACCATTGGGCAGGGTTTTATCCGTTTACCCGTCGCTGATTGGCAGCGGTCGTTCGCTGCGCTCAGACACTGGCCTACAGCCCAAGGATGCAACCTACAGCCGCACTGGCTTGTCAGTAAATACAGTCTCACCCTCGCCGGCTATTCAGTAGCTGGCCATCGTGAAATTTGAATCGCGAGGGTAGGTCTGCGATGAAATGGTTTGTGCTGGCGCTGGTGCTGTTTTCCATAATGTTTGTGCATTTTCGTGGCCGTGTGCGCCTGCCTCTGTTGCGCCAGTTGGTTGATCACTCCTCGATCATGGCGCCTATCAACCTGTTTATGTACGCGTTTTCCCGGGTGCCGGCCGAGCCGTTTCCTCAGGTGGCGCAGTATCAGGC
>NZ_JBBNAH010000390.1:0-1563 GCF_037994325.1 Pseudomonas sp. | reverse complement strand
GTTGCGCACCTTGCTGGTAATCCAACACCCAGCGCTGCCAACCGTAATTGAGCTCTTCCCAACTCAAGCGCATCTGGTTCAGCCAACTGATATGGCGATAGCGCAACAACGACATGGGTGAGTTTTCCAGAAAGCTTTGCTCACCGGCCATCGCCTGTTCCAGCCCTTGCTGAATACGTTCGGGCGCCACCTGAAAAGTCGGGTCGACCGTGCTCCAGCCCACACCTTCGCGCCAATACTCGACCCAGGCGTGGGCATCAAACTGACGCACCTGAATGTAATTGCCCGACGTATTCAACTCGCCGCCCTGATAGCCCGCCACCACCCGTGCCGGAATACCCGCAGCGCGCAGCACAAAAGCCATGGCCCCGGCGTAGTGCTCACAGAACCCACTGCGGGTGTTGAAGAGAAAATCATCGACGCTGTTCTCGCCCACCGCCGGCGGGCGCAGGGTGTAGAAATACTGCTCGCGGTTGAAATGGCGCAGCAAGGCCTGCACCAACGCCTGTGGGTCCGGGTTTTGCGTTTTCAGCTCTTGTGCCCAGGCACGGCTGCGCGGGTTGCCATCCTTGGGCAACTGCAACGCACGTCGCTGCGCCGGTTTACTTAAGTCCGGCTCGCGCAGCGCATCGGGCCAGGACGTGACGTTATAGACCAGCGTCTGGTCCACCGGCAGACGCCGCTCCAAGCGAAAGTCGCCCATCTGCCGAGCGTCGTCGAGGTCCGTGCTGGCCAGGTCGATACCAAACAGCCAGGGCTTTTGCGTGGCCTCCATCACCACGCGGTACTTCAACGGCTCGCCCTGCGCCGCCCAATTCGGCGCGCGGGTAAAACGTGCATCCAGCGACTGCGACCAACGCCGGCCCTCGAACTGATCCAAGGTCAGCGCCCGCCAATACTGCTGCGCACGCGATGGCGGCGCGCCGTCGAAACTGGCGCGAAAGGCCAAGGCATCGGAGCGACTCAACTCAGCCAGATCATTTGGCGCCATGCTATCGGACAGCCCGGTAACCGCCTGATTGTTTGGCAACGGCAGCGACCATAACGGCCCAAAGCGCGGAAAAAACAGAAATAGCAGCAGCATCAATGGCAAGGCTTGCGCCATCATGCCGCCAGCCAAGCGCAAGGTCGGCCAGGGGTTCTGCTGTAACGGGTTTTGCTGCAAGCCAATCAACGCCGCTAACAAGCCCATGACGGGTAGCAAGGTAAACAGCACGGTGGTCATGCGGTCATCGAACAAATACACCGTCACCACCGCGAAAAAGCCCAGCAGAATCAGCACCAGCGCATCGCGGCGGCTGCGCATTTCCACCAGCTTTAAAATAAACGCGGCAATCAGCAGCACTACGCCGGCATCCAGGCCAATCAGGCTGCCACGAGACAAAAACACGCCGCCGACAATGCCCACCGTCAGCCCCGACTTCAGCCAGGTCGCCGGGTACTGCGCGCGCATGCGATAGATCTGAATGCGCCAGCCGGCACACACCAGCCACAAGGCAATAATCCACGGCGGCATATGCTCCAGGTGCGGAATGATCACCAGCAGTTGCGCCACCAACAGCC
>NZ_JBBNAH010000389.1:0-3355 GCF_037994325.1 Pseudomonas sp. | reverse complement strand
CCTCTAAGCGGTTTAGCGCACAGACCTGGTGATGGTGGGTGTGCAACGGTACTTCGCAACTGCGTCGCGCCCCCGTTATGAGTGGCTAATTGGGGAGGCGCTAGACCAAAAAGTGTATTCACCAAGTGACCCTGTCCATGGACCGTGACAACACCAATAAAGCTACAGGCAGGGCACTGTCACGTATCGGCGAAGACCCAGGCTTAGTCGCAGCGGTCGAAGCAATCATAGCTACCTTGGCCGACATCTCCCTCGCGCTCACCCCCATCATTGGCCAGCATGGCGTGGCGGCGTTGTACAAACGCAGCCTGTTTGTCTGCGTCGTGCGCCAAGCGTGCCTAGCCGACGTGGCGGCTAAAACTGCTAGCCACGACGATGGCCTGGACCTCTCGCCGCTGCGTGCAGCATTGCTGCTGCAAGACGCACACACGGTGAATGTGTGCAGCAACGACCTGCTGAATACCCTTAACCAACTGCTGACGTCGTTGATTGGCGCTTCGCTCTGCGAACGCTTGCTGCGCAGTGCGTGGGAAAACTCTTTGTGCGGCCAACCCCCGCAGGACACCTTGCTATGACCAGTCCCAAGCCGACCGACAAAGTGGTCATCAACCGCCTGCGCACTGGCGTGCCAGGGTTGGACGAGGTGCTCGGCGGCGGGTTGCCGGAGTTCTCCTTTAATCTGATCGCCGGGCCGCCCGGGTGCGGTAAAACCACCCTGGCGCACCAAATGATGTTTGCCCTGGCCACCGCCGAGCGCCCGGCCTTGTACTTCACCGTACTGGGTGAGCCGCCGTTGAAAATGCTGCGCTACCAACAGCAATTCGACTACTTCGACAGCGAGGCGGTAAACCAGTCGATTCGTTACATCAACTTGGCCGACGCCACTCAGGCCGGGGATTTGGACGAGGTGCTGCGGCGCATCGTTGCCGAAGTCGAGAAGCATGGGCCGTCGCTGGTGTTCGTCGACTCGTTCCGTTCGGTGGTATTGGCCAGTCAAACGCAGAGCAACCCGAACAATAACCTGCCGCAGTTTGTGCAGCAGCTAGGCATGCTGATGACCACCTGGCAGGCCACCACGTTTCTGATTGGCGAATACTTCAGCGAAACCGACAGCAATCCGATTTTTACCGTGGCCGACGGCCTGATCTGGCTGCGCCAAAGCGTGTTGCGCAACTCCATGGTGCGCAAAATGGAAGTGATGAAAATGCGCGGCCAACCGACCTTGCCCGGCCTGCATTCATTTCGTATCGGCCAGGCCGGCATCCGCGTCTTTGCGCCTGCCACTGCGCCCGGCAACACCCCTCGCCAGGAACCCAGCCGGCGTCTTTCCAGTGGAGTGCCCGCGCTGGACGACATGCTCGGCGGCGGCATACCGGCCGGCTACTCCCTGCTAGTGGCAGGGCCGTCGGGTTCGGGTAAAAGCATTTTGGCGGCGGCCTTTCTGGCCGAGGGCGCGCGGGTGGGAGAGAAGGGCGTGATAGCGGTTTTTGAGCAACGTGCCGACCGCCTGCAGAACCCGATGCTATCGGCGCTGATCGACGAGCACATGGTGACCCTGGTCGACAGCCGCGCGCCCGACCTGTCCATTGACGAGATTATTCACCTGCTGTTGGCCGAGATAAAACGCGTCGGCGCCAACCGCGTGGTGATCGATTCGCTATCGGGCTTTGAACTGTCATTGGCGCCAACCTTTCGCGAAGACTTTCGTTCGTCACTGGCCAGCCTGGTCAGCGCCCTGGCTGCCACCGGCGTGACGGTGTTGATGACCTCTGAGCTGGAAGACCGCTACACCGACCTACGCTTCAGCCCCTACGGCACAGCGTTTCTCACCGACGCGATCATCGTGCAGCGTTACGTCGAAATCGACAGTCAACTGCTGCGCGTAATGGCCGTGGTCAAAGTGCGCGCCAGCGCGCACTCCGACCAACTGCGCCAATACCGTATTGACGATCAGGGCATTCAACTAGGCGAAACACTCGCCGGGCATGAAGGATTGCTTAGCGCCAGCCCGCGCCGAGTGCTCGGCGCTGCTGCGCTAGGGGCTGAGCTGTGAGCGAGAGGCAGGCTGGTAACGACGCAGCCCTTGCGCAAGCCAACCGCGAGCTGGCGCTGGTCAACCAGCAAACCCTCGACGCCCGTAACGCCCTGGCGTTGTTACAGCGAACCCTGCTGACAACCCAGGAGCAACTGGAGCAAAACCAACAAGCAGAGCGGTTGCTGGAAGCCAACGGCCACCTGATCACCGCCGCCCTGCTCGCACAAACCGAAGCCGAGCTGGCCACTCGCGAGCTGATTGAACTGGCGCAAACGGCCAAGTGCGATGCACTCACCGGCCTGCCCAATCGCACCCTTTTCGGCGAACGCATCGTTGCAGCCATCGCCGGTGCCAAGCGGCGCAGCGAAGGCCTGGCGCTGTTGTTTCTGGACCTGAATGAATTCAAACGCATCAACGACACCTTAGGGCACTCTGTAGGCGATGAAGCGCTGATCGAAACTGCCATGTGCCTGACTAGCGCCGTACGCGAGGTCGACACCGTGGCGCGTTACGGTGGCGACGAATTCCTGGTATTGCTCAGCGACGTGGCGCAGCGCTCAGACGCCTTACTGGTGGCCGAGAAAATCATCGCCGCGCTCGCCGCGCCGCGCATCATCGGCAAAAACGTACTGCGCCTGACTGGCAGCATCGGCATCAGCCTGTACCCCGAAGACGGTGAAGACCCACAAACCCTGATCGACTGCGCCGACGCCGCCATGTACCGCGCCAAAGGCCACAATATCGGTGTTGCAGCCCCCGTCGTGCCCGGTGGTGGCCGCGACGGCAATCAGCATGACCTGGCGCGCCCGCAAGTGTTGCTCAGCCACTACGACAACGCCCTGGCCGAGCACGAGCGCCAAGGCCGGCAACAGCGTGAAGCCAATGAGCAACTGGTGTTGGCCGTACTTAACGCCCACCAACTGCAAGCCTCTGCCGAACATGCCCACCGCCAGCAAAAAAACCTGCTGGCCATGGTTGCCCATGAACTGCGCAACCCGCTGACGCCGCTGGCCATGACCGCTGGGCTGCTGATCCGGGTAAAAGCCGAAGAGCTACCGCGCATGCAGCAAATCATCGAACGCCAAGTGGCGCATATCTCGCGCTTGATCGACGACCT
Source organism: Pseudomonas sp. (assembly GCF_037994325.1). Classification (GTDB taxonomy): domain Bacteria; phylum Pseudomonadota; class Gammaproteobacteria; order Pseudomonadales; family Pseudomonadaceae; genus Aquipseudomonas. The sequence goes on along the minus strand of NZ_JBBNAH010000389.1, from coordinate 203 downwards.
GCTCGATGTTTCCCGCGCCAACACCGGCAAACTGCGCCTGGACCCAACACTGATGGACATGGCCGACACCCTCAACGAAGCCGCCGAAGCCATTCTCCCGCATATCGAAAAGCGCCAACAACGCTTCGACTTCATCATGCCCGCGCGCGCCTATTGGTTGAATGGCGACGCCGTACGCCTCACCCAAGTGCTCAGCAACCTGC
>NZ_JBBNAH010000388.1:0-11613 GCF_037994325.1 Pseudomonas sp. | reverse complement strand
GTAGTAAAGCGTGCCATCAGCGGGCTTCACGTCGAGCATCTTGAAACCCAGGATGCCGGCGGCTTGAGCCATGGCTTCGATGATCAGCACGCCTGGCATGATCGGGTGTTCAGGGAAGTGACCGTTGAAAAAAGGCTCGTTGATGCTGACATTCTTGTAGGCGCGAATGGTCTTGGTGTCTGCCACATCCAAGTCGACCACACGGTCTACCAGCAGGAACGGGTAGCGGTGCGGCAAGTATTCGCGGATCTGGTTAATGTCCATCATGTTCGATAAAGCCTGTAAAAGAGGAAGGGGACTGACGAATGCGTCAGTCACGCATCAGATGAAGCATCGTCGGCCGGGGTCACGGCTGCCAGACGCTTTTCTAGCTGCTGCAGGCGACGCGCCATGTCATCCAGGTTACGGAAACGGGCAGCGCTCTTGCGCCAATCCGCAGCCGTTTGCATGGCGGTGCCGGAAGAATACGAACCGGGTTCGGTAATGGAGCGAGTCACCATGGTCATGCCGGTGACGAATACGCCATCGCAGATTTCAATATGCCCCACCAGCCCAACGCCGCCGGCAAGCATACAGTGCTTACCGATTTTGGTGCTGCCGGAAATGCCCACACAGGCGGCCATGGCGGTGTGATCACCAACCTGAACGTTGTGCGCAATCATGATCTGGTTATCCAGCTTCACGCCGTTACCAATAATGGTGTCGGCCAGCGCGCCACGGTCGATGGTGGTGTTGGAACCCACCTCTACGTCATCACCCAAGGTGACGCCGCCGATCTGGGCGATTTTCTGCCACACGCCTTTTTCGTTGGCAAAACCGAAGCCTTCACCACCGATTACGGCGCCAGACTGAATCACCACACGCTTACCGATGCGCACATCGTGGTACAGGGTGACGCGCGGGGCCAACCAACCGCCCTCGCCTATCACTGTACGCGCGCCGATAAAGCACTGGGCGCCGATAGTGACGCCAGGACCAATCTGCGCACCGCTCTCGATCACTGCATAAGCACCGACACTGGCGCTGGCATCGACGACCGCATCGGCAGCAACGACAGCCGTGGCATGCACGCCGGCCGCGGCGCGAGGCTTGCGATCAAACAGGTGGGAGAGTTCGGCGTAAGCCAGGTAGGGATTGGCCACCACCAACGCCGCGCCGGCATAACCTTGGGCATCCGCCTCAGTCAGCAGCACCGCACCGGCTTTACAGTCGGCGAGGAATTTGCGGTATTGGGGGTTAGCAAGAAAGCTCAGTTGGTCCGGGCCCGCCTCATGCAAGGTGGCCAGGCCAGTGATACTGATGTCCGCGGCGCCACGCAGGGTAGCGCCGAGACGCTCGGCCAACTGGCCGAGGGAAAAAACCAGAGCCGTCATGATTAACGCGACTGGTTCATGCGCTCGATGACTTGGCGAGTGATGTCGTACTGAGGTTTGACATCGATCACCGCACCGCGCTCAAGCACCAAGTCAAAGGCGCCATTTTTGATGACGTCTTCAACCGCTTTATCCAGCGTTGGCTTCAGCTTTTTCAGCATTTCACGGTCAGCAGCGGCTTTGGCTTCGTTCAGTTCTTTGGATTGGAACTGGAAGTCACGAGCCTTTTGCTTGAATTCAAGCTCCAGACGCTCACGCTCGCCCTGCTGCATTTTTTCGCCTTCTTTGACCAGACGATCCTGAATGCTCTTGGCGCTGGTTTCCAGGGCCTTGAGTTTGGTCAGTTGCGGGCCGAATTTTTTCTCGGCGTCGACTGCGTACTTCTTCGCAGCGTCAGACTCGAGCAACGCCTGCTGATAATTCAGCACAGCGATTTTCATATCGGCGAAGGCCGGACCTGCCAGAACGGCAGCACTTAACAGAACCAACTGAATCAACTTGCGCACGTTGTACTCCTGCAAAAATCGTTGTCGTTATAAATGATCAGGTAATTAGAAAGTCTGACCGAGGGAGAACTGGAACACCTGAGTATCGGCGTCGTCCGGCTTTTTGATTGGCATGGCCAAGCTGAAGCTGAGCGGGCCCAACGCGGTAATCCAAGTCACACCAACACCTACAGAGCTGGCCAGACTGCTCAGGTCGAGATCACAACCACTGTCGCCACGGTTTTTCTGTGTGGAACTGCAGTTGGTATCGAACACATTACCCACATCCCAAAACAACGAGGTACGCAGGGAACGCTGGTCTTTCACGAAAGGCAGTGGGAACAGATATTCCGCACCACCCTGGATCAACACGTTACCGCCAAATGGCAGCGGATCTTGGTCCGGGTCAGTGTAACGACCGTATTTGTCCTGACCGCCACCGGGTACAAAGCTCGGCGTACTGCGCGGGCCGAGACTGCTGTCTTCGAAACCGCGAACCGAGTTGAAACCACCGGCGTAGTAGTTCTCATAGAACGGCAGGCCGGAGGTGGAACCATAGCCATCACCAAAACCCAGTTCGGTATGGAAACGCATGGTGGTGTTAGTAGTCAGCGGCGCGAATATCTGTGCGCGGTAGTCCAACTTGAAGAAGGACAGGTCGCTGCCTGGAATAGTGCTTTCCAAGACCAGGCTTTGCGAGTGACCACGGTTGGCCAATACGCCACGGTTAAGGGTCGACTCGGACCAGCCAACGGAGCCTTTGAAGTTCAGGAAGTTATCCCCTTCGCGATCCAGGAAGGCGATGATTTCATCAACGGTGTAGTCACCGGTTTTGATTTCATCTTCCTGCACCGTCAAACCAAAGGTAAGACGTGCGGTTTCGCTGATGGGGTAGCCGATGCTCACACCACCACCGAAGCTGTCTACGGCGTAGCTGGATACATCGGTATCGAGCTCATCGTAGTCAGTGGTGCGGTAGAAAGCGTTGTAGCCCAGGCTCACGCCGTCAACGGTCCAGTAGGGGTCAACAAAGCCAAAGTTATAGCGGGTTTGGTATTCGCTGCGGGTCAGGCCGATGCTGACCTTGTTACCGGTACCGAGGAAGTTGTTCTGGCTGATCGAACCACCAAGGATCAAACCGGCGTTCTGGGCGAAACCAACGCTGGCAGTGATCGAGCCCGACGCTTGTTCTTCCACGCTGTAGTTCACGTCGACCTGGTCGTCAGTGCCTGGCACTTGCGGGGTTTCAACGTTCACTTCTTTAAAGAAGCCCAGACGCTCCAGACGTGTTTTCGACTGATCGATCAAGTAGGTCGAGGCCCAGCCACCTTCCATCTGACGCATTTCGCGGCGCAGCACTTCGTCTTCGGACTTGGTGTTGCCACGGAAGTTGATGCGGTTTACGTACGCACGCTTGCCAGGGTTAACGGCAAAGGTGATGGAAACGGTGTGGTCGTCATCGTGCGCTTCTGGCACGCCGTTGACGTTGGCGAAGGTGTAACCCTCGTTACCCAGGCGGCGGGTGATCAGCTCGGAAGTGGTGGTCATCAGCTTGCGCGAGAACACTTGGCCTTTCTTCACCAGCAACAGGGCTTTGACTTCGTCCTCGGGAACCTTGAGGTCACCGCTGAGTTTCACTTCACGAACGCTGTACTTCTGGCCTTCATCGACGTTAACGGTGATGTAGACGTGTTTTTTGTCCGGGGTAATGGATACCTGAGTGGAGGAGATATCCATGTTGATGTAGCCGCGGTCCAGGTAGTAGGAACGCAGACGCTCCAGGTCACCGGAGAGTTTTTCGCGGGCGTACTTGTCGTCGTTCTTGAAGAAGGACAGCCAGTTGGTGGTCTTCAGTTCGAACAGATCAACCAGGTCTTCATCCGGGAATACGGTATTACCCACCACGTTGATGTGCTGGATGGCCGCCACGGTGCCTTCGTTGATGTTGATCTTCAGCGCGACGCGGTTGCGCGGCTGGGGAATAACTTCCGCTTCGATTTCTGCCGAGTAACGGCCCTGGGCCACGTACTGACGCTGCAGTTCGTTACGCACGCCTTCAAGGGTGGCGCGCTGGAAGATCTCGCCTTCAGACAAACCGGATTGGTTCAAGCCCTTGAGCAGGTCTTCACTGGTGATCGCTTTGTTACCTTCAATCTCGATACTGGAGATCGACGGACGCTCAACCACGGTGATGACCAGCACGTTGCCGTCACGACCCAAGTTGATGTCTTGGAAGAACCCGGTTTTAAACAGCGAACGAGTGGCTTCGACCAACTGGCGGTCATCGGCAGTCTCGCCAACGTTCAGAGGCAAGGCGCCGAACACGCTGCCGGCGGAAACCCGCTGCAGGCCGTTGACGCGGATATCGGAGATGGTGAAGGACTCGGCGTGAACTTCGGCGATCATCAGTGCGAAGAGCACCACAGGTAGCAGCAGCAGACGTTTCATGAAGTCCTTTCTTATTCCAACTGACGATAAAAAATCTGCCGCAAAGTGCGGCACTTTTTGTAATTCGGTGAACGGTCTAACGATGAAACTCAGAACCGACTCAGGTCATTGACCAGCGCCAGCAGCATTACCCCAACAACCAGACTGATGCCGATCTGCATCCCCCAACCCTGAACTCGCTCCGATACCGGGCGACCACGCACCCACTCGATCAGATAGAACAGCAGGTGCCCGCCATCAAGCACGGGAATCGGCAAAAGATTGAGAACCCCCAAACTGATGCTCAGATAGGCGAGGAAATTCAGAAAATCCCCTAGCCCGGACTGGGCCGAAGCGCCCGCCACTTTAGCAATGGTTATCGGCCCGCTCAAGTTTTTTACCGACAGCTCGCCAAAGAGCATTTTCTTTAGCGAATCAAGGGTCAACAGGCTCATTGTCCAGGTACGTTTTAGTGCTTCGGACACCGATTCCAACGGCCCGAAACTCACCTGACGAAGCATGTCGGCAGGCCATTCGCCGCCCTGCACACCCGCGCCCAAGTAGCCGGCGTGGGCCTTATCGTTACCTTTGGAGGCCAGGGTAACCGGCACTTCAATCTGTTGGCCGTCGCGCTGTACCAGAAGCATTACTCGCTGACCGGCGCGCGGGCGCACGCCATCAACCAGTTGCTGCCAATCGCTTAGCGGCCCGCCATCAAGGCTTAACAGGCGATCGCCGAGCTTCAAACCCGCGGCCTGGGCCGGACCTTCAGGATCAAGAGTGGCCAGAACCGGTTCCAGGACCGGGCGCCATGGGCGAATCCCCAGGGAGGAAATCGGGTCGGGCTCTTCGGCGCCCTTGAGCCAGTCTTGCAGTTGTACCTGGTAGGTGGATTCCACGCTGGACTCAGGCTCACGCACGTGCACGGCGACCTGGCCGGTCTCACCCAAGCGGCGCACCAGTTGCAGACCGATGCCACTCCAACCCGTGGTCTTCTCGCCGTCAACGGCGAGGATTTCCTGCCCAGCAGCCAAACCAGCCTGCGCCGCCAGGCTTTGCGGCTCTACCGCGCCGATAACCGGGCGCACCTGCTGGCTGCCCATCATGGCCAGAACCCAGAAGAACACGATGGCGAGCAAGAAGTTGGCGATAGGCCCCGCAGCGACAATAGCTATGCGCTGCAGGACTGGCTTGCGATTAAAGGTGAAGGGCAAGTCTTCGGCAGCGATCTGCACATCGGCTTCGCGCTCGTCGAGCATTTTCACGTAGCCGCCCAGCGGGATGGCGGCGACAACAAACTCAGTACCGTGGCGGTCATGCCAGCGCACCAGTGGCGTGCCGAAGCCGACGGAGAAGCGCAGCACTTTTACACCACAGCGGCGAGCGACCCAGAAGTGGCCGAACTCGTGGAAGGTAACCAGCACGCCCAGGGCGACCAGCAGGCCGCAGACCATATACAGCATGTTCATTTACATCCTCCGAGCTAGCGCCCGTGGTGACTCAACCAGTGTTCAGCCGCGGCTCGTGCACCGGCGTCAGCCGCCAGCACGGCATCGAGACTGTCGACCGGCAGTGCCGGCTGAGCGTTCAAGACCGCGTCAATCATACTCGCGATCTCGGGGAAACAAATGCGCCGTTCAAGAAACGCCGCCACCGCCACTTCATTCGCGGCGTTGAGCATGGCCGGCGCAGTACCGCCAGCCTCGGCCGCCTGGCGCGCTAAGCGCAAGCAAGGAAAGCGCTGCTCGTCGGGCGGCAGGAAATCCAGGCGGGCGATAGCGAACAGGTCCAACGGCAATACCCCGGAGTCAATACGCTCCGGCCAGGCCAGGGCGTGACTGATGGGCGTACGCATATCCGGATTACCCAACTGCGCTAGCACCGACCCATCGACATAGTCGACCAGCGAGTGAATAACGCTCTGCGGGTGAATCACCACTTCCACTTTTGAAGGCGGCGCATCGAACAACCAGCAGGCTTCGATCAGCTCGAGCCCTTTGTTCATCATGCTGGCCGAGTCCACGGAGATCTTGCGCCCCATGGACCAGTTCGGGTGGGCGCAGGCCTGCTCAGGGGTGACGTGCTGCAGGTCGCCCAATGGCGTTTGCCGGAACGGGCCACCGGAAGCAGTCAGCAGAATGCGCCGCACGCCCACAGCGTTGAGGCCACGGGAATAGTCGGTGGGCAGGCACTGAAAAATCGCATTGTGCTCGCTGTCGATTGGCAGCAACACGGCGCCGCTTTTGCGCACCGCCTGCATAAAGAGGGCGCCGCTCATCACCAGCGCCTCTTTATTAGCCAGCAACACCTTCTTGCCAGCCTCGACTGCCGCCAGTGTGGGCTTGAGGCCGGCGGCGCCAACGATCGCCGCCATTACCGCATCCACCTCTGGGTGCGCAGCCACTTCGCAGAGACCGCCCTGCCCTTCCAGCACACAGGTATTCAGGCCGGCCGCCTGCAACGCGCTTTGCAGCTTACTGGCGGCGGCAGCATCGGCAACTACCGCATAACGCGGGCGATGCAGCAGGCACAGCGCTTCCAACTCGGCCACGCGAGAAAAGGCACTAAGGGCGAAGACTTGATAGCGCTGTGGATGACGAGCGATGACATCCAGGGTACTAAGCCCGATGGAGCCGGTGGCGCCAAGAACGGTGATCTGTTGCGCCAGACTCACAGCTGACCCCAGCCTGCACTCCAGAGCAATACGGTAAACATAGGAATAGCGGCGGTCAGGCTGTCGATGCGATCTAGCACACCGCCATGGCCGGGCAGCAAGTTGCTGCTGTCTTTGATGCCGGCTTGGCGCTTGAACATGCTTTCGGTCAAGTCGCCCACGACCGAAACGGCAACGATCAATGCCGTACCGAGCAGCGCAAAAACAAACTCGCCACCGCTCCAACCGCGGAAAAGGCCAACACCGACGGTTATTGCCAGGCAAGCCGCCAGGCCGCCGTAAACGCCTTCCCAACTTTTACCGGGGCTAACAAGGGGAGCCAGTTTACGTTTGCCAAATTTGCGCCCGGAGAAGTAGGCGCCGATATCCGCACCCCAGACCAAAATCATCACCGCGAAAATCAGCCAGTTGGCCAGCGGCCATTGCTTGATCAGCACCAGGCCTTGCCAGGCCGGTAGCAAAATCAGCAGGCCGATCAGCACTTTTATGGGCGTACTGTCCGACCAGAAACCATGACTATTGGGAAAGCTCAGCACCAATAAGGTGGCCACCAGCCACCACAGAATACCCAGGACCAGTACCCATGGCGCCAGACCAGGCAACTGGTAAAGCACCACCAGCAGCACGGCTACTGCCGCAGCAAAAGCGACGCGCACCGGTTGTGCCTGAAAGCCGGCCAGACGCGCCCACTCCCAAGCACCCAGGGTAACCACAGCGCCAATAAACAGGGCAAACGCCGCGCCACTGAGCAGAAAGAAACCGCCGAGGGCGATCGGTGCCAGGATCAGGGCGGTGATGATGCGTTGCTTCAACATTGTGCGCGAGCCTCAGCTGCCACCTGCTCGCTGGTCTTACCAAAGCGACGCTGGCGGGTAGCGTAATCGGCCAGCGCTTTGCGCATGGCGTCGTGTTTGAAGTCCGGCCAGAACAGGTCGGAGAAATACAGCTCGGAATAGGCCAACTGCCACAGCAGGAAATTGCTGATGCGGTGCTCGCCGCCGGTGCGAATGCACAGGTCCGGTAACGGTTGCTCGCCCGTGGCCAGGTAACCTTGCAGCAGTCGCGGGGTAATGTCTTCCGGACGCAGATGCCCGGCCTGAACCTGATGCGCCAACTGTTGGGCCGCCTGGGCGATATCCCACTGACCACCGTAGTTCGCCGCCACCTGCAGCACAAAGCGATCGTTGCCCGCGGTCAGCGCTTCCGCTTCACGCATGGCGGTTTGCAGCTCGGGGTGAAAGCGCGAGCGATCGCCGATAATGCGCAGGCTGATGCCGTTGGCATTGAGCCGTTTCGCTTCACGCCGTAAAGCGGAAAGAAACAGCTCCATCAAGGCACCCACTTCGTCTGCCGGCCGATCCCAGTTCTCACTGGAGAAGGCAAACAGGGTCAGCACCTCGACGCCTTCCTCGGCACATACCTCGATTACCGCACGCACAGCGTCAACGCCCGCTTTGTGCCCGGCGACGCCAGGCAACAGGCGTTTTTTCGCCCAGCGGTTGTTGCCATCCATGATGATCGCCACATGTCGTGGCACGCCCGGCTGGCCGGTTTTGACGGTCTTTTCCATGACGAGACCAGCCGTTAAACGGCCATCAGATCCGCTTCTTTCTGCTTCACGGCCACTTCAATCTCAGCCACGAACTTATCCGTCAGCTTCTGAATATCGTCAGCCGCACGGCGCTCTTCGTCTTCGCTGATTTCTTTCTCTTTCACCAGGTCTTTGAGCTGGCTCAGCGCGTCACGGCGGATGTTGCGCACAGCCACACGACCATCTTCGGCAGCATCACGGGCCTGCTTGGTGAAGCCCTTACGGGTTTCCTCGGTCAGCGCCGGCATGGTCACCAGCAGCAGCTCGCCCAGGTTGGTTGGGTTAAAGCCCAGACCGGAGCTCTGGATAGCCTTGTCGACCGCGCTGAGCATATTGCGTTCGAACGCAACGATTTGCAGGGTGCGGGAATCTTTAACAGTGACGTTGGCCACTTGGTTCAGCGGCGTGTCTGCACCGTAGTAAGGCACCATCACACCACCGAGAACGCTTGGGTGCGCCTGGCCGGTGCGAATACGACTGAAAGCGTGGACAAGCGATTCCAGGCTTTTCTGCATGCGTTCTTGAGCGTCTTTCTTGATTTCGTTGATCATTGCTCGCCTTCCTCGATCAGGGTTCCTTCCGCCCCGCCCACTACGATATTCAGCAGTGCGCCAGGCTTGTTCATATTGAAGACCCGCAGCGGCATCTTGTGATCGCGGCACAGACAGATGGCTGTCAGGTCCATCACACCGAGTTTGCGATCCAATACTTCGTCGTAGGTCAAACGGTCGAATTTTTCGGCATTGGGGTCTTTGAACGGGTCGGCGGTGTATACGCCGTCAACCTTGGTCGCTTTCAACACCACGTCCGCATCGATTTCGATGGCGCGCAGGCAGGCTGCAGAGTCGGTGGTGAAAAACGGGTTACCCGTGCCAGCAGCGAAAATCACCACATCGCCGGAGTTCAAATGACGAATGCCTTTGCGGCGGTCGTAATGGTCGGTAACGCCGACCATGGAAATCGCCGACATTACGATAGCGGGGATATTCGAGCGCTCCAGGGCGTCGCGCATCGCCAGGGCGTTCATGACCGTGGCCAGCATACCCATATGGTCGCCGGTGACGCGGTCCATGCCGGCAGCGCTCAGAGCGGCGCCGCGGAACAGGTTACCACCGCCAATGACCAGGCCTACCTGTACGCCTATTCCGACCAGTTGCCCCACTTCCAGGGCCATGCGGTCGAGCACTTTGGGGTCGATACCGAAGTCTTCCGAACCCATCAAGGCTTCGCCGCTTAGTTTGAGCAGAATGCGTTTGTAGCGAGGTTGGCGACCACTCACCTGCTGAGCCATGCGTATCTCTCCTGCGGCGTTTGAATTCTAGACAGGCGAAATGCCCGTATTGATCGAGCGCTTGGACAGCGCCCATGGCATTTGGTGCAGCACAGTGCACCAATACCGTTTACATATGCAATTGCTGGCCCCACTTCGACAAAGAGGCTGCGCGCGTTAGCGGGCAGCCTCTTCGGGGCGACAGATCGAAACCTGTCTTACTGCTTGCTGGCAGCCAGTTGAGCCGCTACTTCGTCAGCGAAGTTCGATTCAACTTTCTCGATGCCTTCACCTACGCCGTAACGTACGAAGGAAACGATTTCAGCGCCGGCTTTCTTGGCCAGAGCACCAACGGTGACTTCTGGATCCTTAACGAAAGCTTGCTCAACCAAGCTGGCCTCAGCGAGGAACTTGGCGATACGGCCGGCAACCATTTTTTCAACGATTTCGGCTGGCTTGCCTTTGATCTTGTCTTCGTTCAGCGACAGGAAAACGCCTTTTTCGCGCTCAATGGCTTCAGCGGAAACTTCGCTCGGCAGCAGGAACTCAGGGTTGCTGGCAGCAACGTGCATAGCGATGTCGCGAGCCAGTTCCGGGGTACCGCCTTTAAGCGAAACGATCACGCCGATTTTGTTGCCGTGAACGTAAGCACCCAGCACGTCACCTTCAACAGCGGTCAGACGACGGATGTTGACGTTCTCACCAACCTTGGCAACCAGCTCAACGCGAGCGGTTTCACGCGCAGCGATCAGCGGCTCAACGGTGGTCAGGTTTTCGGCCAGAGCCTGGTCGATGCTGTCAGCCACGAATTTCTTGAAGTCGTCTTGCAGGGCCAGGAAGTCGGTCTGCGAGTTCACTTCCATGATCACGGCACGCTTGTTATCAGCAGTAACCTTGACCGCGATGGCGCCTTCAGCAGCCACGTTACCGGCTTTCTTGGCGGCCTTGATGGCGCCCGAAGCACGCATATCGTCGATGGCTTTTTCGATGTCGCCGCCAGCCTTGGTCAAGGCCTTTTTGCAATCCATCATGCCTTCGCCAGTACGCTCACGCAGTTCTTTAACCAGCGCTGCAGTAATCTCTGCCATTTTCAAATCCTCTTGGATAAGTCTCACCCGGCGAGCCGAGCGATGATCAATTCTAAGGTGGCAAAAAGGGGGCCTAGCCCCCTTTTTGCTAACCGAGAGACGCTAGACGCGGTCTACTCAGCCTTCAGCTTGTTCAGCAGCTACCGGAGCTTCGACGAATTCGTCGGTGCCGCCGTTAGCGTTGCTGCGGCCACGCACTACGGCGTCAGCCATTGCACCCATGTACAGCTGGATGGCGCGGATGGCGTCATCGTTGCCTGGGATGATGAAATCAACACCTTCCGGGCTGCTGTTGGTATCGACGATGCCGATAACCGGGATGCCGAGCTTGTTAGCTTCGGTAATAGCAATGCGCTCGTGATCAACGTCGATTACGAACAGGGCATCAGGCAGGCCGCCCATGTCCTTGATACCACCCAGGCTGCGATCCAGTTTTTCCAGATCACGAGTACGCATCAAAGCTTCTTTTTTGGTCAGTTTGGTGAAAGTGCCGTCCTGGGACTGAACTTCCAACTCACGCAGACGCTTGATCGACTGACGGATGGTTTTGTAGTTGGTCAGCATGCCGCCCAACCAGCGGTGATCCACGAACGGCGAACCGCAACGTGCTGCTTCTTCAGCAACGATCTTGCCAGCGGAACGCTTGGTGCCGACGAACAGAATTTTGTTTTTGCCCGAAGCCAGTTTTTCAACAAAGGACAGAGC
>NZ_JBBNAH010000387.1:0-18040 GCF_037994325.1 Pseudomonas sp. | reverse complement strand
ATTTGGCCATGGTGTGCCTGGCTTCCCGGCCTGCGCTGGTGACGGGGATGGCTGGCATTACTGCGTCGTCCCCGCGCAGGCGGGGACCCAGGTGCGCAACAAGTCAGGAAGTCGTAGGTTCGACCGCAGCGCAGCTCAAGGAACCAAACACAGTGGAAACATCCCGCCAGATATAGATCAATGCTTTCCCTGAACCTTGCCTGTATACCTCCCCTCCAAGACTTATCTACGTCGCAATCGAGGTAACTCAATGCAAGTTCAAGTGAACAGCAACCATATCGAAGGTAGTGCCCGTCTCCAGGAGTGGGTTGGTTCGGCAGTCAGTGATCGACTGGAGCGATTTGACGATTTCCTCACCCGTATTGAAATTCACCTTAGCGATGAAAATGGCGCCAAAGCCGGGGCCGAAGACAAGCGCTGCCAGATTGAAGCGCGGCCTAAAGGCCATCAGCCGGTTTCCGTTACCCATAAAGCCGAATCCCTCGACCTGGCTGTTGAAGGTGCCGCCGAAAAAATGCGCCACGCCCTGGAGCACCTGATGGGCCGGCTGGATGCGAAAACCGTTTCCACCGGCCATCTGCCCACCATTGAGGACGAAGAGCCTGGCGAAGACACCGACGCGTTGCTGCAAGAAGACTTCCTTGCCAAGCAGGAAGCGCTCGGCAAAGACTGATAGCGCTGCATAAAAAAACCGCCCTCATGGGGCGGTTTTTTATTGGATCGGATTCAGCAAGGCCAAATCAACGCTCCAACATTTGCTTCACTTGGGTCTGTGGAATCTGTTGCGAGTTGCCATCGGCATCCTCGTATTCCAGCAGGCCGGTTTCTTCATCCAGCTCAGGCTTGCCTTGGGTGTTGATCATCTGGCCATCGTTAGTGGTGATGATGTAATCGCTGGAGCAACCAGCAAGGGTCAACACGCAGCAGGCAGCAAATATCCACTTTTTCATAGTCGTTCTCCTATAGGGGTACCTAGAGAAACAGACCGACCCCCATAAAAAACGATCCATATATTTTTCCCAGAGCACGTCACAGGGTGTGCTGCGCCCACCACGCGTCATCCGCGTGTTCGCCATGGTGCGCACAGCACAGCCCTAGGGTTAGGCCACTAGGCCTCGATTAAGTAAATCCGGGCCGGCCTGGGTTTGCTGATAAACCGAAATTGCCTGGGTGGCGACTCGGGTCGTCACTTGGTTGGGATCAAGACCAAACGCTTGCGGATTGTTATTCACCTCAAGCTGCTGACGCGCCAGGTTCTCGGCCGAGAGCGGATTGTTGAGGTCATCCTGCTGGGCGTTAAATGCGTCCAGTCGTGCCTGCTCAAGCTGTTCCTGCAAGTCTTCAATCTGCTGCTGACGTGCTTCACGCAGTTCCAGCTGACGTTGCTCACGCACGTCTTGCTGTTCCTGGGCACGCAGCGCTCGTTGTTCTTGCAGTTCCTGCTGACGGGCACGGGCCGCTTCGCTATTAGCTGCCAACCGCTCCGCTAGGGAGGTGCTGGTGGTGGCCTGTGTCGCTTCGGTTCGCAGGTTATTTCGTGCCAGCGGTGTGCTGGTGATATAGGCGTTGTTTACGCTGTCGATGGCAAGGGGCATAAGGTTCTCCCTGGATTTATGGCCCGGGATTGACAGTGTAAGTGCCCTGGAGGCCGCGTCTTAGGCGGATGTGGCATATCGGTACAAAGCAGATGGTCTAGAACTTTTTCGCGGCGTTGTTGACCCGCAACCATCCCAATCGTGCGCCGCTACGCTTGATTGACCATGCTTAAAGGGCTGTGGCGAATTGCTAAGTAAGTCGGGCTAATTGGCCTTTGCGCCAGGTTGTTGCTGCCCCGAGCTAAACCGCAGAGGTGAAAACCCGACGAACGTAGCCCTTGGTTAATCATCTGGCTGGCCAATCAGCATGATTTGCTCCACCAACCATTGCAGCGCCGGGTCGCGCAGCCGCTGGCCGAGGTGGACGATTTCCAGGTGAAACGGCCCCAACGCAAACGGCAGCTCATACAAACGCAACGGCAGCAGTTGAGCAAAGTGTTGGGCGAGCTGACTGGGCAACACCGCCGCCAATTCGCTGGTGGCAACGATATGCGCCGCTTGCAGGTAGTTGGGTGTGGTGTAGGTGATGGTGCGGCTAAGCCCTTGCTCGGTCAGCCATTGATCGACCATGCCGCGCGTTTGCCCGCCATGTACCCATAAATGACTCAGTGCCAGAAAACGCGGCAGATCCAACTCCCCAGGCAATAGCCCGTGGCCTTCGCGCACGGCCAGCAATAGCGTTTCGCTCATCCAATGCCGGCGGGCAAAACGTGGCGGAATTTCCTCAAAACGCCCTAGCACCAAATCCAACTCGCCTTTATCCAGCGCATCGCCAGGCAAGCTCGGGCTTAGGTGATGGATGTCGATGCGAATGCCGGGCGCCAGGCGGCTAAGCTGCTCGATCAGGCGCGGCATACAGATCAGCTCAACGTAGTCGGTCACCGCTATCTTGAACTGCTGTTTGCTATGGGCCGGGTCGAATACTTCGCCAGCGCTCAGGCTCTGCTCAATCTGTTGCAGTGCCGCCCGAATCGGCCCGGCCAAGGCCTGGGCGCGCGGGGTCGGTTGCATGGCGCGGCCGACTCTTACCAGCAACGGATCATCCAGTAGCACCCGCAGGCGATTAAGCGCATTACTGACTGCCGGCTGGCTTAGGGACAGGCGTTCCGCCGCGCGGGAAACATTGCATTCGCGTAGCAGGGCATCGAGTACGCGCAGCAAATTGAGGTCGAAGGTGGAGATATTCATTGGGTGAATGCCAAATATCACAAGACTAAATTTCAAAAATAGTAGCGCTTTACTTATGGTGTCTGGCGTTTTTTGCATTTGCCCGCTTGCTGGCCAGCCCACAAATAAGGAGTCCAAGATGACCCAAAGCAGCTTTGATATTCAGCGCGCCGCCGTAATCGGCGCCGGCACCATGGGCCGCGGCATCGTTATGAGCCTAGCCAATGCCGGCATTCAGGTGCTGTGGCTGGACAACAATGCGCAGATGCTTGAGCAAGCCATGACCGTGGTGGCCGATACCAACGCCCATAACGTCAAGCTGGGGCGTATCACGGCTGAAGATTCCATCGCCCGCCTGGCCTGCGTCACCCCGGTTAGCGACTACGCCGCCCTCGCCGAAGTCGATCTGGTGATCGAAGCGGTGTACGAAAGCCTCGAACTCAAGCAGCAAATTTTCCGCACCCTGGACACCACCGTTAAACAGGGCGCCATTCTCGCCAGCAACACCTCGGCGTTGGATATCGACGCCATCGCCAACGTCACCCAGCGCCCCGAACACGTGCTTGGCCTGCACTTCTTCAGCCCCGCGCACATCATGAAGTTGCTCGAAATCGTCCGCGGCGAAAAGACCGCCAAGGCAGTGTTGGAGGCGGCCGTGGCCTTGGGCAAACGCATCGGCAAAGTCAGCGTGGTGGCGGGCAACTGCGACGGCTTTATCGGCAATCGCATGCTGCATACCTATGTGCAGGAAGCGCGCATGCTGCTGCTCGAAGGGGCTTATCCCCATGAGGTGGACGCCGCGTTGCAAGGTTTTGGTTTTGCCATGGGCCCGTTCCGTATGTACGACGTAGTCGGCATCGACCTCGAATGGCGTGCCCGTGAGCTGGCCGGCAAGGGCCAGAACGAGCCCGCCGTGCAGGTCGACAATCGCCTGTGCGAGCTGGGCCGCTTTGGTCAGAAAGCGCGTATGGGCTATTACCGTTACGCCGAAGGCAGCCGCCAAGCCGAGCACGACCCGGAAGTGGATGCGCTGGTGCTGCAGGTATCCGAGCAACTGGGCTTTACCCGTCGCTCGATCGGCCCGGAAGAAATCCTCGAACGCTGCCTGCTGGCACTGGTGAACGAGGGGGCAAAAATCCTCGAGGAAAATATCGCTGCCACTAGCCATGACATCGACCTGGTGTACCTCAACGGCTACGGCTTCCCGAAAGACAAAGACGGCCCCATGGGCTGGGCCGATAACCAGGGCGTAAATAACATCCTGGACCGCCTGCACCGCCTGAAAAACCAATTCGGCGTGCATTGGCAGCCAGCGGCTTTGATCGAACAACTCGCGGCCAGCGGCAAACGCTTTGCCGACGTTAAAGAGGGTCAGCTATGAGCTACCAAGCCCCCCTGCGCGATATGCGCTTTGTACTGCACGAAATGTTCGATGTCGGCGCCCACTGTGAGCTGCTCGACAATGGCCTGGACCGCGAGCTGGTCGACGGCGTGCTGGAAGAAGCCGCGCGCTACACCGCTGAAGTGGTGGCGCCGCTTAACCGTGGCAGCGATGAAGAGGGCGTCAGCCTGGTCAATGGCCAAGTGACCACGCCCACGGGCTTTCGCGATGCCTATCAGCAATACGTGGATAACGGCTGGGCCAGCATGACCGGCCCAACCCAATACGGCGGCCAGGGCTTCCCGCAGATGGTTGCCGCCAGCTTCCATGAAATGCTGATGGCTGCCAGCTTGTCGTTCCGGGTGTATTCCGGCCTCACCGAAGGCGCGGTGCTGGCGCTGTATAAGCACGGCAGCGAAGAGCTGAAAAATGCCTACCTGGGCAAGATGGTCAGCGGCTCCTGGACCGGCACCATGTGCCTCACCGAGCCGCAGGCCGGCACCGACCTGGCGCTGCTGCGCAGCAAGGCCGAGCCGCAAGCCGATGGCAGTTACGCCGTCACCGGTAGCAAGATTTTTATCAGCGGCGGCGAGCAGGACATGTCCGAGAACATCGTCCACCTGGTATTGGCGCGCTTGCCCGATGCACCGGCTGGAGTGAAGGGCATCAGCCTGTTCCTGGTGCCGAAATACATGGCCAAGGCCAACGGTGCGCCGGGCGAGAAAAACACCCTGAGCTGTGGCGCCATCGAACACAAGATGGGCATCAAAGGCGCGGCCACCTGCGTGATGAACTTTGACGGCGCCAAAGGCTGGCTGATTGGTTCGGCCAACCAGGGCTTGGCCTGTATGTTCACCATGATGAACGACGCGCGCTTTCAGGTTGGCTTGCAAGGTTTGGGCGTTGCCGAACGCGCCTACCAAGGCGCGCTGACGTATGCCCGCGAGCGTTTGCAATCGCGCGCGCTCACCGGCCCGGCAGCGCCGGAAAAAGCCGCTGACCCGATCATCGTTCACCCCGACGTGCGCCGTATGTTGCTGACGCAGAAAACCCTGGTGGAAGGCAGCCGCATGCTCTCGGCCTATACCGCGCGCCAGCTCGACCTGGAACACGGTCACCCGGACCCGGCCGAGCGCAAGGTGGCCGGCAAACGCGTGGCGCTGCTAATCCCCATCGTGAAGTCGTTTTTCACCGACATGGGCCAGGAAGTGGCCAGCCTTGGCGTGCAGATCTACGGCGGCCACGGCTATATCCGCGAGTGGGGCATGGAGCAGCTGATGCGCGATAGCCGCATCACGCAGATCTACGAAGGCACCAACGGCATTCAGGCGCTGGACTTTATCCGCCGCAAACTGATGGGTGATGGCGGCGCCGAGCTCAACGCCCTGCAAGACGAATTCGCTGCCCTGTGCGAAGCGCAAGCCCACCGCAGCGAACTGAGTGAGCTGGTGCAGCCGCTGCAAGAACGCCTGCACGAATGGCGCGACCTGACCCGCCAAGTGCTGGAGGCCGCCAACCGCGACCCGCAGGAAATCGGCGCTTGCTCGGTGGACTTCCTGCAATACAGCTCCTACCTGCTGCTCGCCGGTCTGTGGCTGCAAGCGGCAGCGCGGGCGCAGGATGCGCTGGATGCTGGCACAGGTGAGGCTGACTTCTACCAAGCCAAGCTGATTAGCGCGTTGTTCTATATGCGCCGCGTATTGCCGCGGGTGAGTAGCCACCGCGAGATGCTGTTGGGTGGGGCGGATTGTTTGATGGCGTTGCCGGAGGCGCATTTCGCGTTTTGATGGGAAATAGAGGTATCAGCCGAAACTCTGGATGCCCGCCTGCGCGGGAACGACGGTGACAGGTTCTGAGCTACCGTCGTCCCCGCGCAGGCGGGGACCCAGAATCTTTCAGGACAATCCAGAAGTCCCATAACAATAAAAAGAGGGTGCCGATTGAAAACCGTTTTTCGCGTTTTACTGGCCCTGCTGGCCATTGCCGCTGGCCTCTACGCCTACTTTGTCTACGCCCCCAAGCCGGTGCAGCCAACCCTGAGCGCCAGCCTGCAAACCGAGCATATCCAAGTCGGCGCGCTGGACCGTCAGTACAGCTACTACATTCCGAAAAACCTGCCGGCCAATGCGCCTTTGCTATTTGTGTTGCATGGCTCACTGCAAACCAGTGAGGACATCCGCCGTTTTACCGGCTACGAGTACGAACGCCTGGCCGATGCCCATGGCTTTGCCGTGGTCTACCCCCAGGGCTTTGAGAACAACTGGAACGACTGCCGCAAGGTCGCCGACTATGCCGCGCGTAAGCAGAACATTGACGACAAGGGCTTTATCCGCGCCTTGATCCAGCGTTTTGCTGAACAGCAGCACACTGACAGCGCGAGGGTGTTTCTCACCGGTTATTCCAGCGGCGGCCACCTGGGTTTTCGCTTCGCTTTGGAGGAGCCTGGGTTGCTGGCGGGTATAGCGCCGGTCGCGGCGAATTTGCCGACGGCGGATAACCTCGACTGCAAGGCTTCCGGGCAGCCCGCTTCGGTGCTGGTGGTCAATGGCAGCGATGATCCGATCAATCCGTATAACGGTGGCGTGGTCACCCTGTTTGGCCTGGGCAATCGTGGCACCGTGCGTTCGGCCGCCGAGACGGCGGGTTACTTCGCCGCTCTATCGGGTTACCCGGCCAATGCCGCCACCCGTCAGGAACCCAGCCCATCGGTGCGTTTCGAACAATGGCGGGCCGCCGGTAAACACGAGGTGGGCCTCTACACCGTTGTCGGTGGCGGCCACCTGATTCCGCAAGCCATTTACCGAGCGCCGCGCATGCTCGGCAAAACCGTTGCTGGCTTTAATGCGCCTGAAGCCATCTGGGCGTTTTTTGCTCGCCAGCAGCCTTGAACACACGTTTACCTGAGGAGATCGCCATGCATCCGTTCAGCTTTGCAACCACCGCACAGATCATCTGCGAATCCGGTTCTGCCCGCCGCCTGGCTGCTTTGTGCCGCGAGCGCGGCGCCAGTTCGGTGCTGATTGTCACCGACCCTGGTATCACCAAGTTCGGCCTGCTTAACGAGGTGCTGCCGGGCTTTAGCGATGAAGGCCTGAGTGTCGCGGTGTTCGACCAAGTGGTGGCCGACCCGCCCGAAGCCATCGTGCTCAAGGCCGTGACCCAAGCCCGCGAGTTGCACGCGCAGTTGATCATCGGCTTTGGCGGCGGCAGTTCGATGGACGTCGCCAAGCTGGTGGCGCTGCTGGCCCATCCCGCGTGCAAACAGGAGCTGAAAGATATCTACGGCGTGGGCAATGCCAAGGGCCAGCGCTTGCCACTGATTCAGGTGCCAACCACCGCTGGCACCGGCTCGGAAGTCACCCAGATCGCCATTATCACCACCGGCGAAACCACCAAAATGGGCGTGGTGTCGCCGCTGCTGCTGCCCGACCTGGCGCTGCTGGATGCCGACCTGACCTTGGGCCTGCCGCCTGCTGTAACCGCCGCTACCGGCATCGACGCCATGGTGCATGCCATTGAGTCTTACACCAGCGCGTTAAAGAAAAATCCGCTGTCGGATTTGCTCGCGCGCGAAGCCTTGCGCCTGCTTGCCGCCAACCTGCATGAAGCCGTGCACAACGGTCAGAACCGCAGCGCGCGACAAGCCATGCTGTTGGGCGCCTTGCTCGCGGGGCAAGCGTTTGCCAACGCGCCCGTGGCGGCGGTGCATGCGCTGGCCTATCCCTTGGGCGGGCATTTTCATATTCCCCATGGCCTGAGCAATGCGCTGGTGCTGCCCCATGTGCTGCGCTTCAATGCCTCGGCGGCCAACGCCTTGTACGCCGAACTGGCGCCGCTGCTGCTGGGCGACAAACTGCGGGCTGGCGATGCGCAAAGCCTGACTGAACAATTTATTGCCGAGCTGTCGGCGCTTAACGAACGCCATGGTTTGCCCAGCCGTTTGCGTGATGCCGGTGTGCCGCAAGACATGCTCGCCAAGCTGGCCAGCGACGCCATGCTGCAACAGCGCCTGCTGGTGAATAACCCACGCGAAGTAACCGAAGCCGATGCCTTGGCGATCTACCAGGCTGCTTATTAATCCTGGGGTGTGCTGTGCTCACCAGCGCGCCAGTCGTGCTAGCGCTGGTGCGCACAGCGCACCCTACGAGTCATTCATTCCTTTACAAAGCGAACGCCCATGACCGGCCGCCAACACTTGCGCAGCGACTACGTCCACTTCCAGCCGATTACCACGCGCTGGCATGACAACGACGTCTATGGCCACGTCAACAACGTCACCTACTACAGCTTTTTTGACAGCGCGGTGAACACCTACCTGATCGAAGTGGGTGGCCTGGATATCCACAGCGGTGCGGTGGTGGGTTTTGTCGTCAGCTCGTCTTGCGACTACTTCGCTTCCATCGCCTTTCCCGAACGCATCGACATCGGCCTGCGGGTCGGCAAGTTGGGCAATAGCTCGGTGCAGTATGAGTTGGCGGTGTTTAAGACCGGCGAAGAAGAAGCCTGTGCGGCGGGGCGCTTTGTCCACGTATTTGTGGATCGCGAAAGCAATCGCCCGGTAAGCATTCCGGATGGCTTGCGCCAAGCGCTGAGCGACCTCGTCCGCTAGGGGTTAGCGATCGCGAACGGTGTGCGCACCGGCAATACGCCAAGCAAAAAAAACCGCCCTACAGGGCGGTTTTTTTATTCAATCGTGACGACGGTGTTTGTTCTTCTTGTGGCCGTAGTGATGGCCATTGTCGTGGCGATAGTTACGGCGCTTGCCGTGGCTTTCGCGCTCGTCATCGGCGCGGCTGGCGCTGCCGTAGTTGTTACCCAGCGCGCCACCGGCTGCGCCGCCCAGGCCCGCACCGATCACGCCGCCGGTGCTGCCGCCGACCTTGTTACCGATAACGTTGCCGCCCGCGGCGCCCAAGCCGCCGCCGATGGCCGCCTCGGTTTTATTACCCTTACGTGCGCCAACCGCGGCGCCACCTGCACCACCCACACCAGCACCAATCGCCGCACCGGTGGAACCGCCGACCTGTTCACCCACCACCGAGCCCAGCACACCACCAAGGGCGCCACCCACGCCCGCAGGCAGGTTGCCCTCAGCGGCAAACGCCTGGCTGGCAAATAGAACGGAACACATCAGCAGGGAGGAATACTTCATAAAGGCCAAACCTGTGTAAGAGAGACGGCGCGATCGTGTATCGGCGCCGGTACACACACAAGGCCTAATCGACGGCTGGTAGCGCTTCGCTCACATTCTCTAAATATATGTTTTTAGGCGGAAACTTTTGAATTTTGACCGAGGTCTGAAGCTTCTTGGCAGCCTGGTGCATGAGCTGTGCGCAGTGGCGATTGACGTGTCACTGCACCCCCCTAAGGTTATCTGCCAGAATCGCCTGCACTTCCCCCCGCCAAGGAGCCGGCATGAACGCCGAACAGGCACAGCAACGACTCGGTCAGATCGAAGCGTTTCGTTTGGAGCTCAAGCAGCTGCAAGCCGAAAACGTTCTGACCCTCGCCCCCGAGCAACGTCAGCAGGTTGATGAGCATCATCGGCAACTGCTGCAGCACTTTTCCACCACCCTGAATATCGACGCCGACGAGCGCTCGCGGCAGCTCTCACTCGGTATGCGCGCGGCTTCGTTTTTTGGTGCGCTGGCGTTGGCGGCCAGTCTGTTTTTTCTGTTCCACCAGTTCTGGGGCATGTTTAGCGAAACCGTGCAGGTGGCGATTCTGCTTGGCACCACGCTCAGCACCTTCGCGCTGACTGTATGGCTGCATGGCCACGACCGCTCCGGCTATTACACCAAGCTGGCGGCGCTTTTGTGTTTTGTCGCCTTTGTGCTCAACCTGTCGTTGGCCGGGCAGATCTTCAATATCACCCCCTCTGACAAAGCCTTGATTCCCTGGGGCATGCTCGCGTTTCTGTTGGCCTATCAATGCAACCTGCGCCTGCTATTGGCGGCGGGGCTGATCTGTGTGGGCGGTTATATCGCCGCGCGGGTGGGGGCGTTTGGGGGCGGTTACTGGCTGTCGGTGGGCGATCGACCGGAGAACTTCTTTCCGTCGGCCATCGTGCTGTTCTGCTTGCCGCTGGTGCTCAACCACGCGCGTTTTCCCGGCTTTGCGGCGCTGTACCGCGTGTTTGCCCTGCTGTTTATCTTCTTCCCGGTGCTGGTGTTGTCGTTCTGGGGCGAGGGCAGCTACCTGGCGCTCGACGGCAAAACTGTGGAGTCGCTGTACCAATACTTAGGCTTTGTCATTGCTGGCCTGGGCGTGTGGCTGGGTATCCGTCGCGGCTGGCGTGAGGTAAGTACCACCAGCACGGTATTTGGCGTGTTGTTTCTGTACACCAAGCTGTTTGATTGGTGGTGGGAGGCCTTGCCCAAGTACCTGTTCTTCCTCGCCATCGGTGTTATCGCCGTGTTGCTGCTGGTGTTGATGCAACGCCTGCGTAAATACGCCGTCAAGGCCACGCAGGTGACGCCATGAGCCCGTTAAAGCGAACCTTTTGGCTCGGTGCTGGGCTGATTCTGCTGACCAATGCGGTGGCGCTCGGTGGTGTGTATTACAACCGCAGCGGCGAGCCAGCCAGTGTGTTGACGCTCTCTGAACGTGAGCTAACGGTGGCGTATCGCGGCTTTCTGGATGACAGCGACTACGCCAGCCGCGTGTTGCGTTTGGATTGGCGGGTGGCGGATGGCTGGGTTACCGCCGACAAGCTACGGGCGCTGGGCTTTACCGTGCCCGACGACAGCCAGACCTATTGGCGCCACCGCGAAGAGCGCGAAGGCTTGGTGGTGCTGGAGCTGGATGGCCCCTATTACCAGGCGCAGTTGAAAGCGGCACAGGCGGCCTTGGCAAGCAGCCAACAAGCAGCGTTAGCGGCACCGGATGATGCCAAAGCCAAGGTGGCAATGGACGATGCCGACTACGAACTGCAGCGCCTGAGCGCCATCACCACGCGCCTGTATGTGGTCGATGCCGGGTTGGACGCCGCCAGCTTACGCGAGCGTTATGCGGATACCGCGCATTACGCGATAGCGCGTGCCGGCTTGCGCGTGGGTACGCGCTATTACGACGAAAGTGATCGCGGCAATGACTATTCCCTGTATGCCGACCTCAACGAACTGAACGTACCCAGTCAGTGGAGTGAGGTGTTTCGCGAGTGGCCGCTATATGGGCGCGATGCAGAAGACCGGAGCAAGGTGCGGGTAGCGCTGGCCTTCGGCAAACGCTTTGAGCCTTGGGTGATTAGGGCCGAGAAGGTCGAGTAGAACGCGGTTTGTGCCTGTACCGATGCTCCCGTCGTTCCCGCGAAGGCGGGGACCCAGGATGGAGCTATGAATGAGGTTTCCTGCTCTACTCTGGGTCCCCGCCTTCGCGGGGACGACGGTGGCGGGGTGAGCGATTCGTCCGTCTACACCCTGTTGCCCACAGCCCTAGATAATCCGCCCGTTATCCCGCGCCGCTTCAAAGCGAATGGCGACAAACTTCGAGGTCGGCGTATAGCTGCCATCGCCCACGCTTTCCAGCGGCACCAAGGGGTTGGTTTCCGGGTAGTAAGCGGCGGCCTGCCCAGCCGGAATGTCGAAGGCCAGCAGAGTAAAGCCCTTGATACGCCGCTCACGGCCATCGCCCCATAACGACAACACATCGACCTTCTGCCCCGGTTTATAACCCAGGCGGATGATGTCGGCTTCGTTGGCGAAGATCACATCGCGCTGGCCTTTCACGCCGCGGTAACGGTCGTCGAGGCCGTAGATGGTGGTGTTGTATTGGTCGTGGGAACGCATGGTTTGCATGATCAGGTCCGGCACTTCACCGCGAGCGCGAATGCCTTCGTGGATCAGGTCTACCGGCAGTTGATTGGCCTTGAAGTTGGCCAGGCCGGAGGCGGTATTCCAGCGCCGTTGCCCCGCCGCGTTACCTAAGTAGAAGCCACCTTCTTCGCGGGCGCGTTGGTTAAAGCCTTGGAAGCCTGGCACCACGTCGGCGATCAGTTCGCGGATGCGGTCGTAGTCTTCGATCAGCCACTGCCAGTTCACCGGTTTGTTACCCAGGGTCGCTGCGGCGATACCGGCGACAATCGCCGGCTCCGAGCGCATCTGTTTGCTCAGCGGCTGCAACTGGCCGTTGGAGGCGTGGACCATGCTGAACGAGTCTTCCACGGTCACGGCTTGCGGGCCGTTGGCTTGTTTGTCGATATCGGTGCGGCCCAGGCACGGCAGAATCAGCGCCTGTTTGCCCAGGGTTAAGTGACTACGGTTGAGCTTGGTGCTGATTTGTACAGTGAGGTCGCAGTTTTGCAGCGCCTGGTGGGCGCGCGGGGTGTCTGGCGTGGCTTGGGCGAAGTTGCCGCCCAGGCCGATAAACACTTTGGCTTGGCCGTCGAGCATGGCGTGAATGGCTTCAACGGTGTTGTGGCCAAATTCGCGCGGTACTTTAAAGTCAAAACGGCGCTCCAGCGCATCAAGGAAAAACGCCGGCGGGCGGTCGTTGATGCCCATGGTGCGGTCGCCCTGCACGTTGCTGTGCCCACGTACCGGGCACAGGCCGGCGCCGGGCTTGCCGATGTTGCCGCGCAGCAACATCAGGTTGGCGATTTCCTGAATGGTTGGCACCGAGTGGCGATGCTGGGTCACACCCATGGCCCAGCACATAATCACGCGTTCGGCATTGCGGTAGATATGCGCCATCTGCTCAATCTCGGCTTTGCTCAGGCCGGATTGCTCGACGATCTGCTCCCAACTGGTGGCTTCAACCACGTCCAGATAAGCCTCAACCTGGGTGGTGTGCTGGGCGATAAAGGTGTGGTCGAACACCGTCGACTTGCCTTTGGCCTGGGCTTCCCGATCCCACTTCAGCAGAAACTTGGCCATGCCGCGCAGGGCCGCCATATCGCCACCCAGGGCCGGGCGGAAAAACGTAGTGCTGGTCGGGCGGTCGCCGTTGCTGAGCATTTCAATCGGGTGCTGCGGATGCTGGAAACGCTCCAGGCCGCGCTCTTTCAGCGGGTTTAAACACACCACCTGGGCACCACGTTTTACCGCCTCACGTAGCGGCTCGAGCATGCGCGGGTGGTTGGTGCCGGGGTTCTGGCCGATCACAAAAATGGCTTCGGCATGTTCAAAATCGTCGAAGGTCACTGTGCCTTTGCCGACCCCAACGCTTTGCCCCAACGCCACACCGCTGGCTTCGTGGCACATGTTCGAACAGTCGGGAAAGTTGTTGGTGCCGTAGGCGCGCACGAACAATTGATAGAGAAAGGCGGCCTCGTTACTGGCCCGGCCGGAGGTGTAGAACTCGGCTTGGTTCGGGCTGGCCAGGGCGTTGAGGTGGCCTGCGATCAGCTCGAAGGCGGCGTCCCAGCTAATCGGTTTGTAGTGGTCGCTGACCGGGTCGTAGGCCATCGGTTCGGTCAGTCGGCCTTGGTATTCCAGCCAATAGTCGCTTTGCTCGCGTAGGGTGCTGACGCTGTGTTTGGCAAAAAAGGCGGCGTCAACGCGGCGCTTGGTGGCTTCCCAGTTAACGGCCTTGGCGCCGTTCTCGCAGAACTTGACCATGCCACTTTCTGCCGATTCACCCCAAGCGCAGCCGGGGCAGTCGAAGCCGCCGTGTTGGTTGGTTTTTAGCAGTGCACGGATGTTTTTCAGCGCGTTATCACTTTCCAGCCAGAAGTGCGCCACGCTTTTCAGCGCACCCCAGCCGCCCGCTGCGCCTTTGTACGGCTTGTAGCGTTGGGTTGGGTTCGGGTCGACGTGGTGGCTCATTATGGAAACTCCGGGCTGTAGACCCGCGGCGCATTTTTGTGCGGCAGGTGGATCAGATTGAGGTTGTGGCGGCGCGCCCATTGCACGGCCAGGCCGGTGGGCGCCGAGAGACTGACCAGGGTGGTGATGCCGGCACGCAGTACCTTCTGGATCAGTTCCAGGCTGCAGCGGCTGGTCACCAGAGCGAGGCCGCCGGTGGTGGAAATCTGCTGGCGGGTGAGGGCGCCGATCAGTTTGTCGAGCGCGTTGTGCCGCCCGATATCTTCGCGGCCCAGCAGCAACTCGCCTTGGTTATTCATAAACAGCGCGGCATGCACGGCGCCGCAGTGTTGGCCCAGGGGTTGGAAATCGTTGATACGCTCGCGCAGGCCAGCCAACCAGCTGGCGGGCGGTAAGGGCGCTTGAGTCAGAGCGGCGAGTTGCGGCAGCGCTTGCTCCACCGCTTCTACGCCACACAGGCCGCAACCGCTGGTGCCGGTCATTTGCCGACGTTGTTGCTTAAGGTTCCAAAAGGCGCGGCTGCTGATCTGCACCTCGGCCTGGCGGGCGGAGCCGCAGCCGCTGAGCTTGAGGTCATAAATCTCGTCGATGGACTCGACAATGCCGCTGCCCAAGCTAAAGCCGATGACAAAATCTTCAAGATCATTGGGTGACACCAGCATCACCGCCTGGCTGATGCCGTTAAACGCGATGGCCAGCGCGACTTCTTCAGCGAGCTCGGCAGGGGCGGCCACGCTGTGCTCCAGCTCATAAAAGCTGTAACGCTGGCTGGCTTGAAGCAGGGCGTTATCGACAGCGCCGGCATCGGCCGACGCCAGGGGTTGGCGCTTGGCGTTCATTATCGTCACCGAGTTGCACGAGGTTCGGTTGATCGTTATTTGAACAGGTTAGGCCGGTTGGGTGATGACGTCTAATCGTCAGTGCTGATGCGGTGATAGATGGCGTCGATGATGGGTGCGCGCACGCCCTCTACGACTCGAGCAACATCGCGCCGGCTTCCTGAAAGCAGGCTTCGGCCAGCGAGGAGCGCGGCGCGCTACGACGCATGATCAGGCCCAGCGGGGCGAGGGTTTGGGCGTCTTCGATGGGTTGCAGCTTAAGGTGTTTGGCCAGCATATCGAGGCCGCCATAGAGCGGCATGATCGCGCAGCACAGGCCGCCGTGAACGGCTTGAACCAACTGATGCACCACATCGGTCTCCAGCAGCGGCGTTGGCGTCAGGCCACGGCTACGGAAGTTGTGGTTGATCGATTGGCGAAAATGCATGCCGCTGGAAAGCATGCCCAACGGCAGGTTGATCAGCGCTTCCCAGGTCAGTTCGGCCGCTTCAAAACGGAAAAAACGCTGGTCATACAGCAGGCCCATGCGGGTTTGCATCAGGTTAAGGCTGTCGAAGTGCTCGGCGTTCAGGCGGTCGAGGTAGGACACGCCGAGGTCCAGGCGATTGCTCGCCAACTGTTCAAGAATTTGCTCGGAGCTTAGCGCCGATAACTCAAAACGCAGGCTGGGGTGTTGCTGATGCAGGCGTTGCAGCAGCGGCATCGGGTCGTAGCTGGACAGCGGCACCACGCCCAAACGCAAGGTGCCGATCAAGCTGCCGCGACAGGCCGCCGCTTCCGCATTTAAGCCGTCATAGGCGGCAATCACGCTACGCGCCCAGGCCAGCACCCGCTCGCCAGATTCGGTAAAGCCTTCAAAGCGCTGACCACGCAGCACCAAGGGCAATTGCAGTTCTTCTTCCAGGCTGCGCAGGCGCATCGATAAGGTCGGCTGGGTGACATGGCAGCGCGCCGCCGCTTGACCAAAGTGGCGGGTTTCGTCGAGGGCGATCAGAAACTTTAGCTGCTTGATGTCCATCAGTCCGTCCTAAGCGCAGTGTTCAAAGCAGACCATCGATCAGCAGGCGGTAATCTTCCACCGCCGGGAATTCTTCCGTGTCTTTGGGGCCTTTGCGGCTATCCGGCTCGCGCACCGCCAGCAGCTGGGCGACGCCGTACTCACGGGCGCTGCGCAATATCGGCAGGCTGTCGTCGATAAACAGGCTGCGGCTCGGCTCAAAGGCAAAGTCCGCTTGCAGGGCGGCCCAGAAGTGCTGGTCTTCCTTGGGGTAACCATAGTCGTGGGAGCTGATCAGGCGATCGAAATAGGGCGCCAGTTCAATGCGCTCCATTTTCAGTGACAGCGAATCGCGGTGGGCATTGGTGATCAGCACCACGCGCTTGCCGGCCTGACGCAGGGCCACAAGAAATTTGTCGGCGTCCGGGCGCAGGGAAATCAGGTGGGCAACTTCTCGTTTCAATTCTCGAATGGGCAGGTTGAGCTGAGCGGTCCAGAAGTCGGTGCAGTACCAATTCAACTGTCCGGCATGCTCGCGAAACAGCGGCAGCATCTGCGCCTCGGCCTGTTCGCGGCTGAGGCCATGCACCTCGGCAAAGCGCTGTGGCAGGTGTTCGAGCCAGAAGTGGTTGTCGAAATGCAGGTCCAGCAGGGTGCCGTCCATGTCGAGCAGCACGGTGTCGATATCGGCCCAGGGCATTAAAGGCATGCAGCTCGCTCCGCAGAAAAAGGCGTGACAGGACGCGCAAAAGGCTGGCGATTGCGCCGTAAAGCGCAATCTGGCGCGGCGACAATCGGAAAAGCCGCGTTATGATAACCCGCCAGGTCATGCCAAGGAGCCGTCCCATGCGTCAGAAACCCACCGTCCTCAACCGCGAAATCGTGGCGAGCAGCCGCCTGTTTCGCGTTGAGGACTTGCAGCTGCGCTTTAGTAATGGCGTTGAGCGCACCTACGAGCGGTTAGTGGGCAAGGGCGCAGGCTATGGCGCGGTGATGGTCGTGGCGCTGGCTGACGACGAGCATGTGCTGCTGGTGGAGGAATACTGCGGCGGTACGGACGATTACCAGTTGTCGTGCCCCAAGGGCCTGATCGAACCAGGCGAAGACGTGCTAGATGCGGCCAACCGCGAACTCAAGGAAGAGGCGGGGTTTGGTGCACGTAAGTTGGAGCTGCTGACCGAGCTGTCGTTGTCGCCGGGCTATATGAGCCAGGTTATTCAAGTGGTGCTGGCCCGCGATCTGTACCCGGAAAGCTTGCCAGGCGACGAGCCCGAGCCGATGGGCGTCGAGCGGTTTAGCCTGCATGAGCTGTCGAGCCTGGCCCAGCATCCGCAATTCAGCGAAGGCCGCGCATTGGCCGCGTTGTACTTGGCCCGCGACCTGCTGACCCAGCGCGGCGAATTTACCCCGGCGCCGCGCCCATGAGTGTGTTGCCATTGATGGAGCAGGTGGTCGCCTTGGCGCGCGAAGCTGGCGCGGCGATTCTGCCGTACTGGCGCAGTGGCGTAGCGGTGACGGCCAAGGCCGATGATTCACCGGTAACCGCCGCCGACCTGGCCGCGCATCACATTTTGCTGGCTGGGTTGACCGCATTGGACCCAAGCATTCCGGTGTTATCCGAAGAAGCCGCCGATATCCCCTTAAGCGAGCGCGCGCAATGGACGCGGTGGTGGGTGGTCGACCCGTTGGATGGCACCAAAGAATTTATCAGCGGCAGCGATGAGTTCACCGTCAACGTTGCCCTGGTGGAAAACGGCAAGGTGCTGTTTGGCGTGGTCGGCATGCCCACCACTGGCCGCTATTTTTACGGCGGCGCGGGTATCGGTGCCTGGCGTTGTGACGCCCATGGTCAGCCGCAGGCCGTAAAGGTGCGCAACCAGCCGGAACAAGGCTTTACCGTGGTTGCCAGCCGCCGCCACTCCAGCCCTGAGCAAGAACAATTGCTTGCTGGGTTGGCGGTGCTGTTTGGTGATTTACAGTTGGTTAACGTCGGCAGCTCGCTGAAATTCTGCCTGCTGGCCGAAGGCGCAGCGGATTGTTACCCGCGCCTGGCGCCCACCTCGCAGTGGGACACCGCAGCGGCACAAGGCGTGCTGGAAGGAGCGGGTGGCGAGGTGCTGGATATTCAGGGTGAGGTGCTCACCTATGAAGCCCGTGAGTCTTTCCTTAATCCGTTCTTTTTGGCCTTGCCGGCGAATGCCAGTTGGCGTGGCGATTTGTTGCGGTTGGCTCGGGTGCTGGACCAACGCTTATGCTCGGCTGAAGATTCTGGGTCCCCGCCTGCGCGGGGACGACGG
>NZ_JBBNAH010000386.1:0-1590 GCF_037994325.1 Pseudomonas sp. | reverse complement strand
GAATTTTGGCTTTGGGCAGATCAGTCGTTGTCATCGGTTTCCGTTTCCGTGTTGTCCCAGAGCAAGCGCGGGTCGAAGGTGAGAGCGGCGAGCATGGTCAGTATCACCACACTGGCGAAAGCAGCGGCGCCGGGTCCAGGCTCGATACTGGCCAGCGTGCCGAAATTAACTAAGGCCACCAGGATGGCGATGACAAACACATCGAGCATCGACCAGCGGCCTATCCATTCAATAAAGCGGTACATGATGATGCGCTGGCGTGGCGACATCGGCAGTCGGCGCTGCACCGAATACAGCAACAGGCCGATGCCCACCAGTTTGAATGTGGGCACCAGAATGCTGGCGATAAATACCACGGCGGCGATGGGGATCATGCCGTATTGCACCAGGGAAATAACGCCGGACATGATGGTGTCCGGCTCACCTTTGCCGAGCGTACTGACCGTCATGATCGGCAGCAGATTCGCCGGGATATACAGGACTGCGGAAGTCAGCAGCAACGCCCACGTGCGCATAAGGCTATTGGGGTGGCGAGCATGAACGGCACCGCCGCAGCGGGTGCAGAACTGAGTGTCGCTATCGGCTTCTTCACGGTTGAGCTGATGGCATTCGGGACACACCAGAATGCCCGCATCAATTGCCCGCATGGTCATCCTCCCCGGATAACGCTTCCCATATTTGATGGGGCGTCATGGTTACTTCGAGCCAGACCTGGACTAACAGCAGGGCGACAAAACAGCCAAGACCAAAGCCGAGCGTAACGTCAGCCAACCCGATAAGTTTGACGATAGAAACCAGCGTGCCCATGAGGTAGACCTCAAGCATGCCCCACTCACGCAGGTGATGATAAATGCGGTAGAGCAGCAGGCCGTAGCTGCGCCCTAACTTCAACTGAATGCTAAGCAGCACTAAAAACTGACAGAGCAGTTTGAGCAGTGGTACCGCCATGCTGCAGAGAAACACCACCACGGCGACACCCTGCATGCCAGAGCCGTAAAGTGCTTTGACGCCGCTCCACACGGTATCGACGCTGTTTTGGCCAAGCAGGCTCAGCTCCATGATGGGTAGGAAGTTAGCCGGGAAGTAGAGCAAGAGTGCGGCGATCACCAATGCCATGCTGCGTTTCACCACCTTGGGGCGGCTCATATACAGCTCGAAGCCACAGCGTGGGCAATGGGCACTTTCGCCCACCGCCAAGTGAGGTTTTGCCATCAACAAATCGCACTCATGGCAGGCCGTCAGCGCCTCCAACGGCAACTCGGGCAACGCTCGATTATCTGTGGCATCAGACATGCAAAGGACTCGCGGAACGGCTTACCTAAGGGGTAACAACAGGTACTTGCGTGCTGGCAATCCTAGCTGCAATAAACGCATATGCGGCGTTATTTCTTTATGTGCTGTATAGCGGAACCGCGAAATATAGATGCCGAGGCTTAGAGCAGTCCTCGGCTAATTTTCTCCGTTAACTTTTCTACGCCCAAAAACAAACCCCCTACCCGTTTTCACGAGTAGGGGGTTTGGAATTTAAGCTTGACGATGACCTACTCTCACATGGGGAGACCCCACACTACCATCGGCGATGCGTCGTTT
>NZ_JBBNAH010000385.1:0-8647 GCF_037994325.1 Pseudomonas sp. | reverse complement strand
GCGGCCGAGCAAACCAGGATAGCGCCGTCCATCTGAGCAGCACCGGTGATCATGTTTTTTACGTAGTCGGCGTGACCTGGGCAGTCAACGTGTGCGTAGTGACGCACGGCCGAATCGTATTCAACGTGAGCGGTGTTGATGGTGATACCACGAGCCTTTTCTTCTGGAGCGCTGTCGATCTTGTCGAAGTCAACGCGAGCCGAACCGAAAACCTCGGAGCAAACACGAGTCAGAGCAGCAGTCAGCGTGGTTTTACCGTGGTCAACGTGACCGATGGTGCCAACGTTGACGTGCGGTTTGTTACGTTCAAATTTTTCTTTAGCCACGACAATAAACTCCTTGCCTAAAGGGGCTGATATCAGCCTTGTTTTTTAATCAGAGCTTCGACGATATTCGACGGAGCTTCGGAGTATTTAGAGAATTCCATGGAGTAGCTTGCGCGACCCTGAGACATGGAGCGAACGTCGGTCGCATAACCGAACATCTCACCCAACGGAACTTCGGCACGGATAACCTTGCCGGAAACCGTATCTTCCATACCCTGGATCAGGCCACGACGACGATTCAGGTCACCCATCACGTCACCCATGTAATCTTCCGGAGTTACCACTTCAACTTTCATAATCGGCTCAAGCACAACACCGCCACCCTTTTGGGCCAGCTGCTTGGTCGCCATGGAAGCCGCAACCTTAAACGCCATCTCGTTGGAGTCGACGTCGTGGTAGGAACCATCAAACACGGTAGCCTTGAGGCCGATCAGCGGATAGCCGGCAACTACGCCGTTCTTCATCTGCTCCTCGATACCCTTCTGAATAGCCGGGATGTATTCCTTCGGAACCACACCACCCACTACCTCGTTGACGAATTGCAGACCTTCCTGACCTTCGTCAGCAGGCGCGAAGCGGATCCAGCAGTGACCGAACTGGCCACGACCACCGGACTGACGAACGAACTTACCTTCGATTTCGCAGTTCTTGGTGATCTTCTCGCGGTACGAAACCTGCGGCTTACCGATGTTAGCTTCAACACCGAACTCGCGCTTCATACGGTCAACGAGAATGTCGAGGTGCAACTCACCCATTCCAGAAATGATCGTTTGACCAGTCTCTTCGTCGGTTTTGACGCGGAACGACGGGTCTTCCTGAGCAAGCTTGCCCAGAGCGATACCCATTTTTTCCTGGTCATCCTTGGTTTTGGGCTCAACGGCAACCGAGATAACCGGCTCCGGGAAGTCCATGCGAACCAGGATAATTGGCTTCTCAGCGGAGCACAGGGTGTCACCGGTGGTGACGTCCTTCATGCCGATCAGAGCAGCGATGTCGCCAGCGCGTACTTCTTTGATCTCTTCGCGGGTGTTGGCGTGCATTTGCACCATACGGCCCACGCGCTCTTTTTTACCTTTAACCGAGTTGATCACGCCGTCGCCGGAGCTCAAAACGCCAGAGTAAACGCGAGCAAAGGTCAAAGTACCCACGAATGGGTCGGTAGCGATCTTGAACGCCAGAGCCGAGAACGGCTCGCTGTCGTCTGCGTGACGCTCCATTTCAACAGTCTCGTCATCCGGGTCAGAACCCTTGATGGCAGGAATGTCGACCGGGGCCGGCAGGTAGTCAACAACGGCGTCGAGAACCAGGGGAACACCCTTGTTCTTGAACGAGGAACCGCAAACAGCCAAGACGATTTCGCCAGCGATAGTACGCTGACGCAGAGCAGCCTTGATTTCTTCGTTGGTGAGTTCTTCACCTTCGAGATACTTGTTCATCAGCTCTTCGCTGGCTTCGGCCGCAGCCTCAACCATGTTGCTGCGCCACTCTTCAGCCAACTCTTGCAGCTCAGCCGGGATTGCTTCGCGACGAGGGGCCATGCCCTTATCGGCGTCGTCCCAGTAAACCGCTTCCATGGACAGCAAGTCGATCTGACCCTGGAAGTTGTCTTCAGCACCGATAGCCAATTGGATTGGCACAGGAGTGTGACCCAAGCGCTGCTTGATCTGACCTACAACGCGCAGGAAGTTTGCGCCAGCACGGTCCATCTTGTTTACGTAAACAAGACGCGGAACACCGTACTTGTTGGCTTGACGCCACACGGTTTCCGACTGCGGCTCAACACCCGATGTGCCAC
Organism: Pseudomonas sp.; assembly: GCF_037994325.1. Classification (GTDB taxonomy): domain Bacteria; phylum Pseudomonadota; class Gammaproteobacteria; order Pseudomonadales; family Pseudomonadaceae; genus Aquipseudomonas. The sequence continues at coordinate 6,526 of NZ_JBBNAH010000385.1, read as the reverse complement.
AGAACACAACGACAGCGCCGTCGAGCACGCGCAAAGAGCGCTCTACTTCGATGGTGAAGTCCACGTGCCCAGGGGTGTCGATGATATTGAAGCGGTAGCTGTCTTTGTGCTGCTTGACGGAACCAGACCAGAAAGCGGTGGTAGCAGCAGAAGTAATGGTGATACCACGCTCCTGCTCCTGAACCATCCAGTCCATGGTCGCGGCGCCATCATGCACCTCGCCCATTTTGTGGTTCACGCCGGTATAGAACAGTACGCGCTCAGTGGTAGTGGTTTTGCCAGCATCCACGTGCGCGACGATACCGATGTTACGGTAGCGGTTAATCGGTGTAAGACGAGCCATAAGCCCCTCGCAATATTAGAAGCGCTGAAATTAGAAGCGGTAGTGCGAAAATGCTTTGTTGGCTTCAGCCATACGGTGCACGTCTTCACGCTTCTTAACTGCAGCACCTTTGCCTTCAGCAGCATCCAACAGCTCACCAGCCAAACGCAGGGCCATGGACTTCTCGCCGCGCTTGCGCGCGTAATCCACCAACCAGCGCATTGCCAGGGCGTTACGACGGGACGGACGAACTTCGACCGGAACCTGATAAGTAGCACCGCCTACACGGCGCGACTTTACTTCGACCAGCGGAGCGATGGCGTCGAGAGCTTTCTCGAAGATTTCCAGGGGATCGCTGTTCTTACGCTCTTTAACCTTCTCCAGCGCGCCATAAACGATACGCTCGGCAACGGCTTTCTTGCCGCTCTCCATCACGTGGTTCATGAACTTGGCCAGGATTTGGCTACCGTATTTTGGATCGTCAAGCACTTCGCGCTTGGCTGCTACACGTCTTCTTGGCATGGATAAGCCCTCAAACGGTCTTCAGGTTAGCCCGGGAACAATAAAACCTCTGGATGACAATCCTGGGTTAGACGCCCGACCTTACTCTTATCGACTCAGAAAAATGAAAATCTATTTGGGTGAAACGGCCGACTAAGCGGACGCAGCACTTACTTCGGACGCTTGGTACCGTACTTCGAACGACCCTGGTTACGACCTTTAACGCCGGAAGTATCCAAAGAACCGCGAACGGTGTGGTAACGAACACCCGGCAAGTCTTTTACACGACCACCACGGATCAATACCACGCTGTGCTCTTGCAGGTTGTGGCCTTCACCGCCGATGTACGAGGAAACCTCGAAACCGTTGGTTAGACGCACACGGCATACTTTACGCAGTGCCGAGTTAGGTTTTTTCGGCGTGGTGGTATACACACGGGTGCATACGCCACGACGTTGCGGGCAGTTCTGCAGCGCAGGCACGTCGGATTTCTCGACGATACGCTTACGCGGCTGACGTACCAGCTGGTTGATAGTTGCCATCTACTAGCTCCACTGTTGTCTTTCGACGCTATTGTCTTACAAGAAAAACAAAATGGCAGGACATAAGTCCCGCCAAATTTAGGGGTACAAGAGTCTAAAGAGCTTCTAGCACCCCGTCAAGACAAGGCCCGGTGACGCTTGACGCTTCACCGGGCCCCGACTTATCTGGCAACCCGTAGCAATTACAGGTTGTTCAACGCTTCCGACAGTTGAGCTTCAGCTTCGCTGGCACTCACTTGGACCGGCTTGCCGGCTTCACGACGACGCTTACGCTCGCTGTGATAAGCCAGACCAGTACCGGCCGGGATCAGACGACCCACTACCACGTTCTCTTTCAAACCACGCAAGAAGTCGCGCTTGCCGGTAACCGCTGCCTCAGTGAGGACGCGGGTGGTTTCCTGGAAGGAAGCCGCCGAGATGAACGATTCAGTGGACAACGACGCCTTAGTGATACCCAGCAGAACGCGGTCGAACTTGGAGATGAACTTGTCATCTGCGCTCAGACGCTCGTTCTCCACCAGTACGTGAGTCAACTCCATCTGGTCGCCCTTGATGAAGCTGGAATCGCCGGATTCGGTGATTTCAACTTTACGCAGCATCTGACGCAGGATGGTCTCGATGTGCTTATCGTTGATCTTCACGCCCTGCAGGCGGTAAACGTCCTGGATCTCGTTGACGATGTACTTGGCCAGCGCGCTCACACCCAGCAGACGCAGGATGTCATGCGGATCGCTCGGACCGTCGGAGATAACTTCACCACGGTTCACTTGTTCGCCTTCGAAGACGTTCAGGTGACGCCACTTCGGAATCAGCTCCTCGTACGGATCGCTACCGTCGTTCGGGGTAATGACCAGACGGCGCTTGCCTTTGGTTTCTTTACCGAACGCGATGGTGCCGCTGACTTCAGCCAGAATCGAGGCTTCTTTCGGACGACGCGCTTCGAACAAGTCGGCAACACGCGGCAGACCACCGGTGATGTCGCGGGTTTTCGAAGTTTCTTGCGGGATACGAGCGATAACATCACCCACGCCCACTTGCGCACCATCCGCCACACCGACCAAAGCGTTAGCCGGCAGGAAGTACTGAGCAGGTACGTCGGTACCTGGCAGCAGCAGATCTTTCCCATCGATACCGACCATCTTCACCGCAGGACGAATGTCCTTGCCGGCAGCTGGACGGTCTTTCGGATCCAATACTTCAATGTTGGTCAAACCAGTCAGTTCGTCAGTTTGACGCTTGATGGTGATCCCTTCTTCCATGCCCACATACGTCACGGTACCTTTCATTTCGGTAACGATCGGGTGGGTGTGCGGGTCCCATTTAGCGACAATGGAACCAGCTTCGAGCTTGTCGCCTTCCTTCACGGAGATAACAGCACCGTACGGCAGTTTGTAGCGCTCGCGCTCACGACCGAATTCGTCAGCAACCGCCAACTCACCGGAACGCGACACTGCAACCAAGTTGCCGTCCAGACGCTCAACATGCTTCAGGTTATGCAGGCGGATAGTACCGCCGTTTTTCACCTGAACACTGTCAGCAGCCGAGGTCCGGCTTGCCGCACCACCGATGTGGAACGTACGCATGGTCAGCTGAGTACCAGGCTCACCGATCGACTGTGCAGCGATAACGCCAACAGCTTCACCGATGTTGATCTGGTGACCGCGAGCCAGGTCGCGACCGTAGCACTTGGCGCAAATGCCATAGCGGGTTTCGCAACTGATCGGCGAACGCACGATCACTTCGTCGATGCTGTTCAGCTCGATAAATTCAACCCACTGCTCGTCAACCAATGTACCGGCTGGAACGATCACTTCTTCAGTGCCTGGCTTGAACACGTCACGGGCAATTACTCGACCCAGCACGCGCTCACCCAGCGGCTCAACTACGTCACCGCCTTCAATGTGCGGGGTCATCAGCAAGCCATGCTCGGTACCACAGTCGATCGCGGTTACAACCAGATCCTGCGCAACGTCAACCAAACGACGAGTCAGGTAACCGGAGTTCGCGGTTTTCAACGCGGTATCCGCGAGACCTTTACGAGCACCGTGAGTGGAGATGAAGTACTGCAGTACGCTCAAGCCTTCACGGAAGTTGGCGGTGATCGGCGTCTCGATGATCGAGCCGTCCGGCTTGGCCATCAGACCACGCATACCAGCCAGCTGGCGGATTTGAGCCGCCGAACCCCGTGCACCGGAGTCAGCCATCATGTACATGGAGTTGAAGGACTCCTGATCCACCTCTTTGCCATGACGGTCGATGACCTTCTCTTTCGAGAGGTTCGCCATCATCGCCTTCGACACTTCGTCGTTGGCCTTGGACCAAAGGTCGATCACCTTGTTGTACTTCTCGCCCTGGGTTACCAGGCCCGAGGCGTACTGGCTTTCGATTTCCTTAACTTCTTCGGTGGCTGCATCAATGATACGAGCCTTCTCATCAGGGATGACAAAGTCATTCACGCCGATGGAAACGCCGGAGATGGTCGAGTAAGCGAAACCGGTGTACATCAACTGGTCAGCGAAAATCACGGTGTCTTTCAAGCCAACCGTGCGGTAGCACTGGTTGATCAGCTTGGAGATCGCCTTCTTCTTCATTGGCTGGTTAACGACGTCGTACGGCAGACCTGCTGGAACCACCTGGAACAGCAGCGCACGGCCAACAGTGGTGTCGACGATACGAGTGTTCTTAGTGATGGTGCCATCGCGGTCTTTGATGACTTCGTTAATACGTACTTTAACTTTGGCGTGCAGCGCTGCTTCGCCGGCGCGGAATACACGGTCGACTTCTTGCAGATCGGCAAACACACGACCTTCGCCTTTGGCGTTGATCGCTTCACGGGTCATGTAATACAGACCCAATACAACGTCCTGCGACGGAACGATGATTGGCTCACCGTTGGCTGGCGACAGAATGTTGTTGGTCGACATCATCAACGCGCGCGCTTCCAACTGGGCTTCCAGTGTCAGCGGTACGTGCACGGCCATTTGGTCGCCGTCGAAGTCGGCGTTGTACGCGGCACAGACCAGCGGGTGCAGCTGAATAGCTTTACCTTCGATCAGAACCGGCTCAAACGCCTGGATACCCAGACGGTGAAGGGTCGGTGCACGGTTGAGGAGCACGGGGTGTTCGCGAATCACTTCAGCGAGAACGTCCCAAACTTCTGGCAACTCGCGCTCAACCATTTTCTTGGCGGCTTTGATGGTGGTGGCCAGGCCACGCATTTCCAACTTGCCGAAAATGAACGGTTTGAATAGCTCGAGGGCCATCTTCTTCGGCAGACCGCACTGATGCAGACGCAGAGTCGGGCCTACGGTAATTACCGAACGACCGGAGTAGTCCACGCGTTTACCGAGCAAGTTCTGACGGAAACGACCTTGCTTACCCTTGATCATGTCGGCCAAGGATTTCAGCGGACGCTTGTTCGAGCCAGTGATGGCGCGACCACGACGGCCGTTGTCGAGCAGGGCGTCAACAGCTTCCTGCAGCATGCGCTTTTCGTTGCGCACGATGATGTCCGGAGCGGACAGATCAAGCAGGCGCTTCAGACGGTTGTTACGGTTGATCACTCGACGATACAGATCGTTGAGGTCGGACGTCGCGAAACGACCACCATCCAACGGCACCAGAGGACGCAGATCTGGCGGCAGAACCGGCAGAACGGTCAGCACCATCCACTCTGGGTGGTTGCCGGAGCCTTGGAAGGCTTCCATCAACTTCAGGCGCTTGGACAGCTTCTTGATTTTGGTTTCCGAGTTGGTCTGCGGAATTTCTTCACGCAAGCGACCGATCTCGTGCTCCAGGTCGATAGCAGTCAACAGCTCACGAACAGCCTCGGCACCCATGCGGGCATCGAAGTCGTCACCGAACTCTTCAATAGCTTCGAAGTACTGCTCGTCATTCAGCAGTTGGCCCTTTTCCAGGGTAGTCATGCCCGGATCGATAACGACATAGCTCTCAAAGTAGAGAACGCGTTCGATATCACGCAGGGTCATGTCCAGCAGCAGGCCGATACGGGACGGCAGCGATTTCAGGAACCAGATATGGGCAACCGGCGAAGCCAGTTCGATATGCGCCATGCGCTCACGGCGAACCTTGGCTAGCGCAACTTCAACGCCGCACTTTTCGCAGATCACACCACGGTGCTTCAGGCGCTTGTACTTACCGCACAAGCACTCGTAGTCTTTGACTGGGCCAAAGATCTTGGCGCAGAACAGGCCGTCACGCTCAGGTTTGAACGTACGGTAGTTAATGGTTTCCGGTTTTTTTACTTCACCGAAGGACCACGAACGGATCATCTCAGGCGAGGCCAACCCAATACGGATGGCATCGAACTCTTCGACTTGACCCTGGTTTTTCAGCAAATTCAGTAGGTCTTTCAAGGCCTTTCCTCCTGGCGGAGCAAGGAGCGGGCTCTACAGCCCCGCTCCCGATGCGCTTCGTGTTATTCGGTTTCCAGATCGATATCGATACCGAGCGAACGGATTTCTTTGATCAACACGTTGAAGGACTCGGGCATGCCCGGCTCCATACGGTGATCGCCGTCCACGATGTTTTTGTACATCTTGGTCCGGCCGTTCACATCGTCCGACTTCACTGTGAGCATTTCTTGCAGAGTGTAAGCAGCACCGTATGCTTCCAGTGCCCAGACCTCCATCTCCCCGAAACGCTGACCACCGAACTGTGCCTTACCACCCAGCGGCTGCTGGGTAACCAGGCTGTACGAACCGGTAGAACGAGCGTGCATCTTGTCGTCTACCAAGTGGTTCAGCTTCAGCATGTACATGTAGCCAACAGTAACCGGGCGCTCGAACTTGTTGCCGGTACGGCCGTCGAACAGCTGCATCTGGCCGCTTTCTGGCAGGTCCGCCAGTTTCAGCATGGCCTTGATTTCGCTTTCCTTGGCGCCGTCGAACACTGGAGTGGCCATTGGAACGCCGCCACGCAGGTTTTGAGCCAGATCCAGGATTTCCTGGTCCGAGAAGTCATCGAGGCTTTCCTGACGACCACCGATCTCGTTGTAGATCTGCTGCATGAACTTGCGCAGCTCGGCGACCTTGCGCTGCTCTTCGAGCATGCGGTTGATCTTCTCGCCCAGGCCCTTGGCCGCGAGGCCCAGGTGGGTTTCAAGGATCTGACCGACGTTCATACGCGACGGTACGCCCAG
>NZ_JBBNAH010000384.1:0-2895 GCF_037994325.1 Pseudomonas sp. | reverse complement strand
GACCCTTTCTGCTATGCCGTTGCTAACGGGGCTAACCCGTCAGCAATACGGCAAGATTGAAGCCGGTGGTAACCCATCGTTGAGCACTTTAGGCGCCATTGTCGAAGCGCTGGACGCATCGCTGGTGCTGGTGCCGAAGGAAAAATTGAGCGCGGTGATGAGTCTGTTGGAGCAATCTTCATACGAGGCAAAAGCTAACGAGTCTGGTCGCTTTGAGATTGCGCAAGAAAGGCTGCTTTACAAGCCGTTTAAGGATCTCTGATAAGAATCGAACAGGCGTCGGCGTTAAGGCTAACCCTGCAAGGAGCAGGGGTTGGTTATGTCGTGGGCTATCGCAACGGTCGCTCGCTCTTCAGCTTGGCCCCGGCCTACGGCTCCACCCAACAATCCTACCGCGCCTCAATGCATTGCAAGTAATTCTGCAAGGCTTTGATCCGCGTATTGGTCATGGTTATCGCACATTGATCGTAGGTTTCCACGTGTTGGCGCTCGTTCTGGCCGTGGGTGGTGATGTATTCACATTCGGCGTCACGAAAGGCTATCCAGGCGCGCTGGGTGTTGATCATCCGTTTGCGGTGGATAGGTTCGCCGTGTAGGTGGTTAAGCAGTTGTTGGTACAACTTTTCCAACTCGATCTGCTCCGCGCTAGACGAAGAATGTGCGTTGTGCGCACCGGCGCTGGGGGCGGCCAGGGAGGCGGTCGCTAGCAGGCACGCTGCAAGTGCAGGAAGACGGCGCAACATTGAAGGCTCCTGGCAGTAATGGGCTACGACCGAGGAAAGCATAGGCGCTGTTTATTGCGCCGCGGCTTAGTACGGCGACTTCGGCAAAAAACAGGCAAAAAAAGCCGCCCAGCGGGGCGGCAATACGCGGGGGAGCGCGGTTAAAAGTGGCGTGAGTAAACCGTACACGCTGTTTTCAATAGGCCTGCGGAACAATGATGTTTGCCGGCGTCGGGTTACGCACATAGTCGTCATGGCGCAGTCGCTGCGGCAGTTCCACTTGCGGCTGCTGCACTTCTTCATAGGGCATTTGGCTGAGTAGGTGATGGATGCAGTTAAGCCGCGCCTTTTTCTTATCGTCGGCTTGCACCACCCACCACGGCGCCTCTTTTATATGGGTGCGTTCGAGCATGATTTCCTTGGCCTTGGTGTAGGCCTCCCAGCGCCGTCGCGATTCAAGATCCATGGGGCTGAGTTTCCATTGCTTGAGCGGGTCGTGAATGCGCGCCAAAAAGCGCAGGTGCTGTTCGCTGTCGGAGATGGAGAACCAGTACTTGATCAACTGAATGCCCGAGCGGGCAAGCATGCGTTCGAATTCCGGCACGCTGCGAAAGAACTCTTCGTACTGCTCGTCGTTGCAAAAGCCCATCACCCGTTCAACGCCAGCGCGGTTGTACCAACTGCGGTCGAACAGCACGATTTCGCCAGCGGCCGGCAGGTGCGAAACATAGCGTTGGAAATACCACTGGGTTTGCTCGCGGTCGTTTGGCGCCGGCAGGGCGGCGACGCGGCACACGCGCGGGTTCAGGCGTTGGGTGATGCGCTTGATCACGCCACCTTTACCCGCAGCGTCGCGGCCTTCGAACAAAATCACCACCTTGGCGCCGGTTTTCACCACCCAACTTTGCAGCTTGACCAGCTCACCCTGCAGGCGAAATAGCTCGCTGAAATAGTGTTTGCGTGCCCGTTTGGCTTCGCTGTCATCGGGCCGGCCCTGGAATAGTTCGTCGAGGTCGTGGCCGTCTTCGAGCAGCTCCAGTTCGAGCTCTTCATCGCCGTGGTCTTGCAGCTCGCGGTGGATACGCTGCATCAGCTGTTCGTTGGTCATATGGCACCTCGTAGGGCGTAGCGGTTAGGCCGATGCTAGGGCTTGGCTGTGGCAGGCCGATGACAGCCGCGTGGTTCAGTAGTCACTGCGTTTACGAAAGGCCCAGCGTCCGGCCAGTGCGGTAAAGGTGGCGACCAGCGCGACCAGAATCCAAAAGCCTTCGGCGTCATCGGCCAGGGGAATGCCGCCGACGTTCATGCCGAAAAAGCCGGCGATGATATTGATCGGCAAGGCCAGTACCGTCACCACGGTCAGGGTGAACAGGGTGCGGTTACTTTGCTCGTTGAGCTTGGCGACAATTTCTTCTTGCAGCAGTTTGATGCGCTCACCGAGGGCGGTGAGGTCGCTGATCACCAGGGTGAATTCCTCGGTGGCTTCGCGCAGTTCTTGCACGTCGTCCTCTTGCAGCCACTCGGGCGGGCGGTTGAGCAGGCGCATTAGTGAGCCAGGCTCAAGCGCCAGCAGACGTTGTAGACGCACCAGTACACGGCGCTTGGTACCGAGGTCGGCGCGGTTGTCGTTGAGGCGTGAAGCGAGCAATTGGTCTTCAATGCCGTCCACGCTGATGCTGGTTTCGCGGACGATGCCGGTGAGCACATCGCTTTGATCGCGTAGCAGGTGGACCAACAGTTCCAGGGGCGAGCGAAACCGTTCGCCGTGTTTTACCGACGAGCGCAGTTTGTCCACCGAGCGGAGCGGTTGCAGGCGGGCGGTCACCAGCAGACGGCTGCGGGCGCAGACCCAGAGGGTGGAGATGTCGGTGGAGACCATGTCGAAGTTGAACACCACGTCGTTGACCACCGCTAACAGAGCCGCGTCCACATGCTCCAGGCGCGTCGAGCGCGAACCTTCGCGCAGGCTTTCAAAGAAGTAATCCGGCAGGTCGAGGTGGGCCGTCATCCAGCGCTCGCACGCGGCGTGCGCCAGGTTCAGGTGCAGCCAGAGAAATTCGCCGTCATCACTGGGCGCTTTTAACCAGGCGAGTGCGGCGTTGGAGTCGATTTCTTCGCCGCGCTCGCCTGGGCGAAAACGAAAGCCATAGAGCAGGCCAAACAGGTCTGGAAC
>NZ_JBBNAH010000383.1:0-4902 GCF_037994325.1 Pseudomonas sp. | reverse complement strand
TTGCAGGTGGTGTTCGGCCAGCAGGTTGGCGATGCGTTCGACCAGGCGCGGCTGGCGCAGTTGGGCGCCAGCGAGGTTGACGGAGAGCGGGCCGAACGGTTGGTGCTGTTGTTGCCATTCGCCCATTTGTTTGCAGGCTTGGGCCAGCACCCAGTCGCCGATGGGCAGGATCAGGCCGTTGTCTTCTGCCAGAGGAATAAAGCGTTCGGGCGACACGTCGCCGAATACGGGGCTGTGCCAACGCAGTAAGGCTTCGGCGCCGACGATCTTGCGGCTGCTCAGGCACTGTTTGGGTTGGTAGTGCAGGCTCAGTTCGTTGCGTTCCACTGCGCGGCGCAGTTCGTTTTCCAGGGCCATGCGTTCGGTGGCTTGTTCGGTCAGGTCGCTGGTGTAGAGCTCGGCGCGGTTGCGGCCTTTGGCTTTGGAGCGGTACATGGCGGCATCGGCGTTTTTGATCAGGGTGGCGACGTCGCTGCCGTCTTGGGGAAACAGGCTGGCGCCGATGCTGGCGGTGATAAAGAACTCGTGGCCGTCGGCCTGGAACGGTGCGCTTAGGCAGGTAAGCAGTTTGTTCGCGACGCGCTCGGCGTCGTCTGTTTCGTGCAGGCCAGGTAGCAGGATGATGAATTCGTCGCCGCCCAGACGGGCGACGGTGTCGATGTCGCGCAGTTGACTGCGTAGGCGTTGGGCGGTGGCCTGCAAGAGCAGATCGCCGACGGGGTGGCCGAGGCTGTCGTTGATATGTTTGAAGCGGTCCAGGTCAAGGAACAGTACGGCGCCTAAGCGGTTGTCGTGGGTGTCAGCGAGCATGGCGCGTAGACGGTTTTCGAACAGCAGACGGTTGGGTAGCCCGGTCAGTGAGTCGTGGTGGGCTTGGTGGTCGAGTTTGTCTTGCGCGTGTTTGAGCGAGGTGATGTCGGCAAATACACCAACGAAATGGGTAAGCAAACCTTCGCTATTGCGCACGGCGCTGATGGTCAGCCATTGCGGGTATAACTCGCCATTTTTGCGCTTGTTGCAGATCTCGCCCTGCCAATGGCCGGCAGCATCCAATTGGTGCCACATGGCGGCGTAGAACGCGCTGTCATGTTGGCCGGAGGCGAGCAGGCTTGGCGAGTTACCCAGTGCCTCGGCTTCGCTGTAACCGGTGATTTCGCTAAAGGCGCGATTAACGGCGGTGATGCGCCGCTCGGTGTCGGTGATCATCACGCCTTCGGCGGTGCTCTCAAACACGGTGGCGGCGAGCTGGAGTTTTTCTTGGGTGCGGGTGCGCTCGGTAAAGTCCCGGGCGATGGTCAGCACGCAGCTTTCGCCTTTGATCTGCATGCCCTGCATGGAGATGTCGCACAGGCGCAGTTCGCCCGCCTTGCTACGGATCCAGGCGGCGTAGTCGCGCACCGTGCCGATGTCTTTCAGTCGTTGCATCACCGCTGTGCGGTCCAGCGGGTTATGCCACAGGCCCAGGCCGATGGTGGATTGGTCGGCGACGTCGCTGTTGCTATAGCCGGTCAGGTGGGTGAAGCCTTCGTTGACTTCCAGAATGCGGCCGTCGCTCATGCGTGTGAGTAGCAGCCCGTCAGGGGAGGCGTGGAAGGCTTTGGCGAATTTCTCTTCGGAGAATTGCAGCTGTTCCTGGGTTTGTTTGACTTGGCTGATATCGATCATCACCCCGCGCAGCACCTTTTTGCCGCGGTGTTCGATCAGGGTCACGATGTCGTGCACCCACACCAGGCGGCCGTCGGCGGTGTACATGCGGTAGTCGAGGGTGTGGTCGCGGCCAGCTCTGGTTTCTTGTTGGCAGTAGGCCAGCGCCTGTTCGCAGTCATCTGGGTGCAAAGCGCTTGGCCAGAACTCAGGGTTTTGCCAGGCGCTTAGCGGGTAGCCGAAGAGCTTTTCGGCGTGGGGCGATACGTAGGAATAGCTGAAGTCTGTTGGATCGGCTTCCCACGTAACCGCCGACAAGGACTCGACCAGGCTGCGGTAGTGCTGTTCGCTGTTGCGTAGTTCTTGCTCGAGGGTGGTACGGCGCCCGATCTCACTGCTTAGGCGACGGTTGACGGCGACTACCACAATGATGATCAGCAGCAGGCTGAGCACGGCTGGAATGCCGAATAACAGTGTTGTCCGCCATACTTCGCGCTGGTCGAGAACGCCGCCAACCCAGCGCTCTTGCAGGGACTCGATTTCACTGCTGCTCATGTCGGCGAACACTTTATCGAGAATGCCAGCGAGCACTGCCTGGTCTTTTGGCACGCCCATGGACAGTTGGTAGCGATAGGGCGTTTCGCCACTGATATGCAGACCCTCGAGTTTGAGCTGGCGCAGGCTCCAGACGCTGGACGCGAGGTCGCCGACCAAGGCGTCGGCTTGGCCGGTGGCGAGTGCCTGCATGGCCAGGTTTACATTGGCGACCGGCAGCAAATTCAGATCCGGGTGCAGGCTGCGCAGCACTTCGTGGGGTGCGTAGTCCTTGACCACCGCTACTTTCAAGCCATAGAGCCCTTTTAAGTCGCGCGGCTGCGGGCCTCCGTTGCGGGCGAGGATAACAATCGGGAAGTCCAGATAGGGACGGGTGAAGCTCAGGTATTCGCGGCGTTCGGGGGTCGCCATCAGGCCTGGGAGAAGGTTGATGGTGCCGGCTTTGGCCTGTTGCAGTACCTCTGACCAACTGCTGGGTTCGATGGGCTGTAGCTTTACGCCCAAGCGTTGCTGGATCAGTGCGGCGTAGTCGGCGGCCAGGCCCATGTAGGTGCCTTGGTCGTCTCGGTATTCGAAGGGCGGCCAGGAGGCGTCGACGCCCAGGCGCAAGACTGGGTGCGTGTCTAGCCAGGCTTGCTCGTCGGGGGTAAGCGTCAGGGCATGAGCTGGAGCGGTCCAGTAGGCCAAACACAGCAGAAGAGTGGCGAGCAGTCGCGGCATAACTCAGCCTCAGGACAGCCTAGTAATTGTTCGCCGAGTGTAGCCTTGTGGCGCCTTGCCAGCACCATCCTAGAAAACAAAACCCCCGGTCGAGGCCGGGGGTTTTGTATTTGCTCTCGACGATTACTCGTCGAGGAAGGAGCGCAGGTGCTCGCTTCGAGTCGGATGACGCAGCTTGCGCAGCGCCTTGGCTTCGATCTGCCGAATCCGCTCGCGGGTTACATCGAACTGCTTACCGACTTCTTCCAAGGTGTGGTCGGTATTCATGTCGATGCCGAAGCGCATGCGCAGTACCTTGGCTTCACGGGCAGTGAGGCCGGCCAGTACTTCGCGAGTTGCTTCTTTCAAGCTTTCTACCGTGGCGACATCGATTGGCGACTGCATAGTGGAGTCTTCGATGAAGTCGCCCAAATGGGAGTCTTCATCATCGCCAATCGGGGTTTCCATGGAGATCGGCTCTTTAGCGATCTTCAATACCTTACGGATTTTGTCCTCAGGCATTTCCATGCGCTCACCCAGCTCTTCCGGAGTAGGCTCGCGGCCCATTTCCTGAAGCATCTGACGGGAGATGCGGTTGAGCTTGTTGATCGTCTCGATCATGTGCACCGGAATACGGATGGTGCGGGCCTGGTCGGCGATCGAGCGAGTGATCGCCTGACGGATCCACCAGGTGGCATAAGTCGAGAACTTGTAGCCGCGACGGTATTCGAACTTGTCTACCGCTTTCATCAAACCGATGTTGCCTTCCTGGATCAGATCGAGGAATTGCAGGCCGCGGTTGGTGTACTTCTTGGCGATCGAGATCACCAGACGCAAGTTCGCTTCAACCATCTCTTTCTTCGCGCGGCGGGCCTTGGCCTCACCGATCGACATGCGACGGTTAATGTCTTTGATCTCGGAAAGCTTCAAGCCGGTTTCGGTTTCCAGCGCGATCAGCTTTTGCTGGCAGCGCTGAATATCGACCTGCAGACGACCAATGGCTTCGGCGTATTTGCTTTTGCCTTTGGCCAGCGCTTCGCTCCAGCTTTCGTCGATTTCGTGGCTCGGGAACTGACGCAGGAAGTCGGCACGCGGCATACGTGCATCACGCACACACAGCTGCATGATGGCGCGCTCTTGCGCACGCAGACGGTCCAGGGCATCACGAACACGGGTAACCAGTGCGTCGAACTGCTTGGGAACCAGCTTGATCGGCATAAACAAGTCGGCCAGTTCGGCGAGCTCGGCCAGGCCTTGCTTGCTGTCGCGACCGTGCTTCTTCAGCACTTTCTTGGCTTTTTCCAGTTGGTCGGCCACGGCGCCAAAGCGCACGCGAGCGATTTCCGGATCGGGACCGCCATCGCCTTCTTCTTCGTCGTCGGAGTCGCCTTCGGCTTCTTCGTCTTCGGTTTCCGGCTCGGCAGCTGCGCCGTCTTTGATCACAGGTACAGGCACTTCGGCCGGCGCGGCAATGCCGTCATCCGGGTCGATGTAACCGCTGAGAACTTCCGCCAGGCGGCCGCCCTCGGTTGTGACGCGGGTGTACTCGGAAAGAATGCTGTCGACCGTGCCTGGGAAATGAGCGATAGCGCCCATAACTTCACGAATGCCTTCCTCGATGCGTTTAGCGATTTCGATCTCGCCTTCGCGGGTCAGCAGTTCGACCGTACCCATTTCGCGCATATACATACGCACGGGGTCGGTGGTGCGGCCAATATCGGTTTCTACCGCAGCCAAAGCAGCGGCTGCTTCTTCGGCGGCCGCTTCATCGGTATCGGCTTCAGCCAATAGCAGAGCGTCCGCATCCGGAGCACTCTCGAATACGTTGATCCCCATGTCATTGATCATGCGGATGATGTCTTCCACCTGTTCCGGATCTGAAATATCCTCCGGTAGGTGGTCGTTGACCTCTGCGTAAGTCAGGTAACCCTGCTCACGACCACGGCTGATCAACTCTTTAAGGCGGGACTGTTGTTGCGCTTTTCCGGACATAACACCCTATCC
>NZ_JBBNAH010000382.1:0-3899 GCF_037994325.1 Pseudomonas sp. | reverse complement strand
CGCTGGTGGGCTTTGTCAGCACCGATCCCATCGAGCCCGACCAATGAGGCGCGCCATCCGGGGTGAGCGGGGTTTTACCCTGCTGGAATTGCTGATTGCCGTGGCCATCTTCGCCCTGCTGGCGTTGGCCACCTATCGCATGCTGAGCAGCGTAATGCAGGCCGATAAAGCCACCCGTGAGCATGAACAGCAGCTACGTGAACTGGTGCGCGCGATGGCCGCCTTTGAGCGCGATGTGCTGCAAGCGGTGCCGCGACCCGTGCGCGATCCCTTTGGCGAAAAGCGTCCGGCGTTACTGGGTACTGACGGCGATGCGACAGCGCTGGAGTTCACCCGAACCGGCTGGCGCAACCCAATGGGCGCCTCCCGTTCACGCTTGCAGCGGGTGCGTTGGGAACTCAGTGGCGAACTGCTGCAGCGGCGTTATTGGAATGTGCTTGATCAGGCCCAGGACAGCCAGCCGCAAGTGCAGGCCGTGCTCGACGGCGTCACGCGTTTGACCCTGCGCTATATGGATCGTCAGGGCCAATGGCTACCGAGTTGGCCACCCACCGACGGCAATGAACGTGAGCGTTTTGAGCAATTGCCCAAAGCCGTCGAACTGGTGGTGGAACATCGCCGCTATGGCACGCTGCGGCGTGTACTGCGTTTGCCGGACATTCCCAAAGTCGGCGGCAATACAGAAGGCCAGCCGCCGGAGCCGGGCGAAGAGCAGGTGGCACCATGATCCGCCAACGGGGTGTAGCGCTGATTACCGTGCTGTTGGTGGTGGCCGTTGTCACCGTTGTGTGCGCCGGCATGATCGCGCGCCAGCAAGTGTCTATTCGCAGCAGCGCCAACCTGTTGGATGTGCGCCAAGCCTGGCAATACGCCTTGGGTGGCGAGACCTTGGCCAAGGCGCTGCTTAAACAGGACTTGCGGGGTGGCGATCCGCGTCAGCCGGTCGATCATCTGGCCGAAGCCTGGGCCAAGCCGTTGCGGCCATTTGAGCTGGATGAGGGCGGGGTGCTGAATGTGCGCATTGAAGACCCCAGCGGGCGCTTTAACCTCAACAGTTTGGTCACCAAGCAACAAGTCAATGAACTGGCCGTTACGCGCTTTCGCCGCCTGTTATTGCGCCTGGGCATCGTCGCCCCGTATGCCGAGCGGCTGGCCGACTGGCTGGATGCCGACGATGAAGCGACCGGCAGCGACGGCGCCGAAGACAATCAATACTTGTTGGCCAAACCGGCCTATCGCGCGGCTAACCGTCGCCTGCAAGACGTCTCCGAGCTACGGTTACTCTTGGGTATGACCGAGGCGGATTATCGTCGCCTGCTGCCCTATGTCAGCACCTTGCCGGCAGATGCCACGCTTAACGTTAATACGGCGGGGGCCGTGGTGTTGTCTTGCCTGGCCGATGGCCTGACCCCGGCGATGGCGCAAGGTGTGGTCCAGGCGCGCGGCAGTCAAGGTTTCGCCACGGTGGATGCCTTTATGGCGCAACCAGGCTTGGCTGGGCAGGGGGTCGACGCGCAAGGCTTGGCTGTCGGCACTTCCTATTTTCAGGTTATTAGCGAGGTGCGTATGGGCGACCGCCGGCAGGTGGTGGTGAGCATGCTGCACCGCGATGAGCAAGGACGTGTGCGGGTCTTGGCCCGTGATCTTGGGCAAGATGGCTTTGCCGCTGTGGCGACCACTAGCGGGCAAGCAGCAGGAACCGATAAGGAGCAGGCACCATGAGCCTGGTAACGATATTTCTCCCCGCCGCCGCGGCGTTGGCCGTCGATGAGGGCCTGGCGGTGCACCGGGTAAAAGCGGGTGTGCATGATCAGCTGTTGCTGGCCGATGCCATGGCTGAGTTAGAAGAGCCCTGGCGGCTGGTGCTGCCCGTGGAGGCGGTTACCTGTTGTGCGGTACAACTGCCCACGCAGAAAACCCGCTGGTTGCGTCAGGCCCTGCCATTCGCAGTGGAGGAGCTGCTAGCCGAGGAGGTCGAGCTTTTCCACTTGGCCTTGGGCGCGCCACTGGAAGACGGTCGCCATCGTGTTTACGCCGTGCGCGCGGCATGGCTGCAAGGTTGGTTGGCGTTGTGCGCAGTGCTGCCCAGCAGCATTCAGATAGACGCCGACCTATTGCCCGAGCAGGGCACGCAGCTGTGCTGGTCAGACGAGCGCCTGTTGCTCGGTGGCCAAGTGGCCACACGGATGGCGCTGGCTATGGAGGATTGGCCGGCCCTGGCTGAGCAATGTCCGCT
Source organism: Pseudomonas sp. (assembly GCF_037994325.1). Lineage (GTDB taxonomy): Bacteria > Pseudomonadota > Gammaproteobacteria > Pseudomonadales > Pseudomonadaceae > Aquipseudomonas. Next base: position 1,663 of record NZ_JBBNAH010000382.1, on the reverse strand, counting down.
GCCGCTGCAGGTTATAGCGCCGACAAACCAGGCCCTGCCCGATGGCGTTGATACTGCTCAGCGTGAAGACGACATTTATCTATGGCTGGCCACGCAAACCGGCGGCTGCAACCTGGCCCAGGGCGAGCTGGCCAATCGGGAAAATAGCCAAGGCTGGAAACGCTGGCAGGCTGTGCTCGGTCTTGTTGGACTTTGGCTGGTGCTGCAATGGGGGTTCAACCTGGGACAGGCCTGGCAGTTGCAGCACAAGAGCGACGCCATTGCCGCCGCCAACGCTGCGCTGTACCGCGAGCTTTTTCCCCAAGACAGTAAATTAATCAACTTGCGTCACCAACTGGATGAGCACTTGAGCCAAGGCGCCACCAGCGGCAAGAGCCGTCTACTGACGCTGATGGAAATGGCCAGCACCGCCGTGCAAGCCGACGGTGGGTTGGTGCGCGTGCAGCAGTTGGATTTCAGCAATATTCGCGGCGATCTTGCCTTGCAACTGCAAGCCCCCGACTTCAGCGCGTTGGAGCGCTTGCGTCAACGCCTGGCAGATTCCGGCCTGGCGGTACAGCTGGGCTCGGCCAGTCGAGAAAGCAATGGCGTCAGCGCGCGCCTGGTAATAGGAGGGCAGGGATGAATACCGCGGTGATCAAAAACCAACTTCTTGAACGCTGGCAGCGCTCGCCCCTGCAACGGCGCTGGAGCACATTAGTGCCGCGCGAACGTCTGGCGTTGGCGTTGATGCTGCTATTCGTGCTCGGTGCGCTGCTGTACATCAGCCTCTGGCAACCGGCGCAGCATCGCCTGACTAATGCCCGTGAGGCCTTGGCCCAACAGCTGGAGCTGAGCGGCTACCTGCAAGCCAAGGCACCACTGGCCCGCGCCCTGGTGGAAAAACCCACCGCCAGCTTGGCCCCCGACCAACTGCAAGGCCTGGTCACCAGCAGCGCCGCCGCTGCGCAGTTAACCATCGAGCGTATCGACAATAGCGGTGATGGAAGCCTGCAAGTGAATTTGCAGCCGGTGGCATTCAACCAACTGCTGCGTTGGTTTACCGAACTGGAGGGGCAGGGCGTGCGCATCGATGAGGCCGGGTTGGACCGTAATGAAGAAGGCCTGGTGACATCGCGGCTGACGTTGCGCGTGGCGCAGTAAATTCGGTCGTGCATTTGAGCTTGTTGGGGTGCCGGTGTATGCCGTGGTGCACACACCGTGCGCGGAGCGGCATACCCTACGGCAAAATTTAAAACGCTATTTGCAGAAAATTTCTATACAGGGTGTTGACTTAGCTACGGCCCACGCGTAAATTTCGCGCCTCGCAAGCAAGGGGTGATTAGCTCAGCTGGGAGAGCATCTGCCTTACAAGCAGAGGGTCGGCGGTTCGATCCCGTCATCACCCACCACTTGTGAAACCGGACGAAAGTCCACCGACGCGCAGCGGTAGTTCAGTCGGTTAGAATACCGGCCTGTCACGCCGGGGGTCGCGGGTTCGAGTCCCGTCCGCTGCGCCATATCTGCCCCGAGGCCCACTGAACGCCTTGGAGCTACGAAGAAACCACTGGTTACTTCGAGTCGATAGCAAAGACCCTGGTCGAAAGGCCGGGGTTTTTTGTGTCTGCGATTTGGCTGCAGGTACGCCTCGGTCAAATAATGTGGGAGTGGGCAAACCCACTCC